>JALOBU010000038.1 GCA_023228145.1 Bacteroidales bacterium
TAAATATGGTTTTATTATAAATTCAAAAAATAATTTTATGTGTTCTTTTATACCATTTATAATACAAATACTTACAAAAATATGAGGTTTGAAATATTATAAAATTAATTGTTACCATTAATCAAGGCATATAAGATATTTATGGGGCAAATATAATATATGAAATATTAAAAAGCAAGTAAAAAACGAAATATTTAATTTGGGAATTTACACTAATTGTTGTATTTATTTTTTTGTTTTTATGAATTTCTACAAGATTAAATTTTGAGGAAACTACAGTATTATTAAATAGCAATCGAATAGATTCGTTTTAATGATGTATTTTTGTCAAAAAAATTTTTTATGATGTTACTTGACGGAAAACTTATTGCGCAGGAAATTAAAACCGAAATTGCCAATGAAGTACGAAAGTTGTTGGCTAAAACAGGCAAAACTCCGCATCTGGCAGCAGTTTTGGTTGGCGAAGACCCTGCCAGTCAAACTTATGTGGCATCCAAAGAAAAAGCATGCAAGGAAGCCGGTTTTATTTCTTCAGTATATAAGTATCATGCAAATATTACAGAAAAAGAATTGCTGGATGTAGTTAATTTTCTGAACAATGATGACGAAATTGATGGGTTTATTGTACAGTTGCCCTTGCCGAAACATATCAACCAGCATAAAGTAATTGAAAGCATAGACCCACGGAAAGATGTGGATGGCTTTCACCCGGTCAATATTGGCAGGATGTTGCTGGGATTGCCTTGTTTTTTGCCCGCCACACCTTTTGGCATCGTTAAGCTTCTTGAAAGATACAAAATTGAAACGGAAGGGAAGAGTTGTGTGATATTAGGGCGAAGCAATATTGTGGGGTCGCCTCTAAGTGTTTTGCTTTCCCGCAATGCCAATCCGGGAAACTGTACGGTGACTCTTTGCCACAGCAAAACTGTAAATCTTAAAAAAATTTGTCAGCACGCAGATATTTTGGTTGCGGCCATTGGTAAATGCGAAATGGTAACAGCCGACATGGTGAAGGAGGGAGCAGTGGTTATTGATGTTGGCATTCACCGAGTGGCTGACGAAACAAAAAAGTCAGGATTCCGTCTGAAAGGTGATGTAAAATTTGATGAAGTTGCCAAAAAATGTTCTTATATAACTCCTGTACCGGGAGGTGTGGGGCCTATGACGATAACGGGTTTGCTTATGAATACCCTCCTGGCGAACAAAAATGAACTTTACCACTAATGAATGAAACAGCAAAACATCTTTCGGAAGGCAGGTTGCTTCCATTGATGGAAGAGTTTTACAGCTTGCAGGGAGAAGGATTTCATACAGGCAGCCCTGCATGGTTTATACGCTTGGCCGGTTGTGACGTTGCTTGTTCATGGTGTGATGTGAAAGCTTCGTGGGATGCGGATTTATATCCTTTAGTTGCTGCTGACGATATTGTTAGCCATGCATTGCAATGCCCTGCAAAAGCTGTTGTTGTTACAGGCGGCGAACCACTTCAATGCAATCTTGACTACTTATGTTCTTTACTCAAAAAAAATAGCATTCAAACTTTTCTTGAAACTTCTGGCTCGGAAATATTAAGCGGACAATGGAATTGGGTTTGCCTTTCACCGAAAAAAAACGCCCCACCCCTGGATATATTTTATTTGGTAGCGAACGAGCTTAAGGTTGTTATCTCTGATTGCAGCGATTTTGAGTGGGCAGAAAAATGTGCAAAAAAAGTCAACAAACATTGTCGGCTTTTTCTTCAGCCGGAATGGCGCCGCTACGATGGCATGATAAAAAAAATTGCAGATTATATAATGCAAAATCCTCTTTGGCGCATTTCGCTTCAGTCTCATAAATTCATGCGCATACCGTAAAAGTATTATTCAAAATGTAAATGGAGCGTTAGATTTTGATGCATTCTATACTATTGCACTGTGGACTGATATTTGCAAAATAAAACTACATTTGTGAAGTTATAATTATACAACAACCTTTCCCGATGTTAAAAATAAAAACCTTATTCTTATTGCTTTGTATCATATTCTGTGCAGCCATGGTTTCAGGGCAAATAAATTATACAACAAAAAATTCAAAAGCCATCAAACTTTTCGACAAGGCAATGGAATATTTTCAACAAAAAGATTATATGTATTGTGAATCCAGTTTGCTGAAGGCCATAAAAGAAGATGAATATTTTATTGAAGCTCACATGTTACTAGGACAGATTTATGATGAACAGAAAAAATATGAACAAGCTATTATCTCATATAATAAGGTAATTGAAATTGATCCGGATTTTTTTTCGGGCATATATTTTAATGTCGCCGACATACAGTTTTCTTTAGGTAAATATGAGGATGCCCGCACAAACCTCGAAAAATACCTTTCTTATGATAAGTTAGAACCCCGCGTTTCCCAAAAAGCAACTTTTTTATTAAAATGTTGTGAGTTTGCTATTTATGCCATCAAAAACCCCGTACCTTTCAACCCTGTGAATCTGGGCGACAGTGTTAACTCAACCAATAATGAATATTCTCCTTCTCTAACTGTTGATGAGCAAACGCTTGTTATTACAGTACTCAGACCCAGTGATCAATACACCATACACTCATTTGATAAAGAAGAAGATTTTTATATGAGCACCAAACTACCTGATGGTACATGGACCATGAGCCGCAGAATGGGCAGTCCGCTTAATTCACATGGCAACGAGGGAGCGCAAACTATCTCTCCAGATGGGAAAACACTTTATTTTACTATTTGTAACCGTTCTGATGGCATGGGAAGCTGTGATTTATATGTTTCCGAAAGGAAGGGAAACACTTGGACGAATCCCCAAAATATGGGAGTGCGTGTAAATTCTTCCACATGGGACTCACAGCCGAGCATTTCACCCGATGGCAAGACACTATATTTTGCCAGTGCACGTCAGGGTGGAAAAGGAAGCATGGATATATGGAAAACAAAACGTGATGAAAATGGCGTATGGTCAAGCCCTGTGAATCTCGGCGACTCCATTAATACTCCACAATCAGAAATGTCGCCATTCATACACTCTGATGGAAAAACACTTTATTTCACTTCTACGGGACATCCTGGGATGGGAGGACTTGATATTTTCTACTCCAAAATGGATGAGAAAGGCATTTGGTCAAAACCGAAAAATATCGGATACCCAATTAACACATATAACGATGAAGGTTATCTCATTGTGAATGCCAAAGGGGATAAAGCCTATTTTTCATCAGATAAACTCGGAGGTGTCGGTGGCATGGATATTTATTCCTTTGACCTTTATGAAGAAGCCCGACCCACTGCAGTTACCTATATGAAAGGCATAGTTTATGACGCCAAAACAAAAAAACGACTGCAGGCACAATTTGAACTTACGGACTTAACTACTTCTGAGGACATAGTACAATCTGCATCCGATGCCGTTACCGGTGAATTTCTGGTGAGCGTGCCCACAAACAGAAACTATGCCCTTAGTGTTTCCAAAGAAGGATATTTGTTCTATTCTGAAAATTTTGAATTAAAAGGAGACCATAGCAAACTGAAACCCTTTATTAAAGATATTTACTTGCAGCCTATTGAAACGGGGGGGGTAGTAGTCCTGAAAAATATCTTCTTTGACTTTGACAAGTTCGACTTGAAACCCGAATCGCAGGTGGAACTTAACCGGCTTGTTGGTTTACTGAATCAAAATAAATCTATGAAAATTGAAATCGGTGGACATACCGACAACAAGGGTTCTGCTGAATATAATCAAAAACTGTCTGAAAACCGCGCCCGTTCAGTTTACGAATTCCTTATTGCCAAAGGCATTGATAAAACGCGCCTTTCATATAAAGGTTATGGGCTTACTCATCCTATTGACACCAACGACACTGACGAAGGACGTGCCAACAACCGCCGTACAGAGTTTAAAGTTATCAGTAAGTGATATAGGAAAATAAGAAAATGATTATTAGCTGAGCTTATTTAAAAACCTCGTCATTACATTCTTTAGCAATTTTCTCACATCCGGCCACATCCTGGTCGGCTTCCAGAAATGATGCATAATTTGCCTCCAGTTTGCTCAGATAACACTCCACCCATTCGTCTTTTTTATCGCCAAATGCTGACATATCGCTGCTTTCCATTTCCTGATAAAACCGGCTTCTGTCAGCTTCCGGCCATCGTTTTACTTCGGGCATATCTCCGAAAATTTCATCGCTGCACCCTTCAGCATATTTTTCACAACCCGCTTCGTCGTTGTCGGCTTCTTCAAAGCTGGTATAATTGGCTTCCAGTTTTTTAAGATAACAATCTACCCATTCATCTTTACTTTCCCCGAAGCCCGAGAGGTCAATGCTTAGCATTTCCTTATAATATTTTTCTTTATCGGATTCAGACCATTTGCCTTTTTTACTTCCAAAATTGCAGGAAGCAATGCTTGTAGCAAAAATTATCAGTAGTAAAAGAATAAAATTCTTGTTTTTCATGTTACTGGTTTTAGTTTGTTTTCATGTTAAAATTTATAAACAAAAAAACAAATATATAAAAATTTTTATTGAAGTAAAATTCACTTTTTATAAAGGTGTCAGAAAAAATATTTTCTGGCCCGGTTTTTGTTTAGAAGCATTCCAAATAATAAAAAACACTTGAAATGAAAAAAAACATATTATTATCATTTGTACCCCATACAGCTTTTCTTATATTGCGAATAGGAATAGGCATAATGTTTATGTTTCATGGAATGCCCAAACTATTTGCAGGAGCGCAAACCTGGGAGTTTTTAGGTTCACAGATGTCCGTGATTGGAATTTCTTTTGCCCCGGTGTTCTGGGGTTTTATGGCTGCCTTATCGGAGTCGTTAGGAGGGTTATTGCTGATTTTGGGTTTGTTTACAAGGCCTGCAGCTTTATTAATGCTTTTTACCATGTTCATTGCAGCACTGATGCATTTTACCAACGGTGATGGGTTGAAAGGAGCATCACATGCTATAGAAATGGCAATAGTATTTTCAACTGTATTGATTGCAGGTTCAGGGAAGTTAAGTCTTGACCATCTTTTTTTCGCTAGCAGGAAAAAATAAAAAAATTCGGAGAAGGAATCACATAATGTTATCTCTTCTCCGTATTTTTTGTGAATTAAGCGAAAAAACAAAATCTGTTTTTTATACAGAAAAGGCTTATTAATCCAATGTATGAACCACAAGTCCGCTGCGAAGTTTAGGCTCAAACCATGTGGTTTTTGGAGGCATGATATTGCCAGTATCGGCAATATTTATGAGCTGATTCATGGAAACCGGATACAGGGCAAATGCTGCTTTCATTTCACCTGAGTCCACGCGTTTTTTTAATTCACCCAGCCCTCGTATTCCGCCAACAAAGTCAATGCGTTTATCTGTACGCAAATCTTTAATGTTTAAAACTTCATACAGTACAAGCTTTGAAAGAATAGTAACATCCAGTATGCCGATTGGGTCTGAATCATTATATGTGCCGGGCTTTGCAGTAAGCGAATACCATTTTCCTTCCAGATAGAGACTAAAATTATGCAATTTATCAGGTTTGTAGATGTCGTTGCCTTTTAATTCAATGGCGAAAACATCTTCAAGTTTTTTCAGAAATTCATCAGGACTGAGGTTATTTAGGTCTTTCACAACTCTGTTATAATCTATAATGGTAAGTTGGTTGGCCGGAAAATGAACAGCAAGGAAAAAATTATATTCTTCATTGCCTTTGTGATTGGGATTATTTTTTCTTTTCTCGTTACCTACCAGGGCTGCGGCTGCGGTGCGGTGGTGCCCGTCAGCCACATAGGTATATGGTATTTTGCTGAATAATTCAATTATCCTTGTAATAATTTCTTCATCAAGTACCACCCAAAAATGGTGTCCAAATCCATCAGCTGAGGTGAAATCGTATTCAGGAGCGTTGTTTTTTACGAAATCATCAACAATGCTGTCAATTTCTTTTACAGCAGGATAAGTGAAGAATACAGGCTCCATATTTGCATTTGTATTGCGAACATGCTTCATGCGGTCTTCCTCTTTCTCTTTGCGTGTAAGCTCATGCTTTTTGATGATGCCATTCATATAGTCATCCACTCCGGCGCAGCCAACAATGCCATACTGTGTTTTCCCGTTCATGGTCTGTGCGTAAATATACAGGCAGTCTTTATCATCAGGCAACAGCCATTTTTTTTCACGGAAAATTTTGAAGTTTTCAACGCCTTTGTCATATACTTCCGGGTCGTGTTCATCAACTTCGGGGCAGAGGTCTATCTCGGGCTTGATGATATGAAGCAATGAGTACTCGTTACCGTCGGCTTCAATACGTGCTTCCTTTGAATTGAGCACATCATAAGGTCTTGATGCAACAAGGTAAGCGATATTTTTTGGTGGGCGCAGCCCTTTAAATGCTTTGAGAATAGCCATAAATTTTTTGTTTTATTTGTTTGACATAAAAAAGCAATACCTGAAGAGGTTTCACATCAGATAAGGTAAGTAAAAAAATTGGTTTTATTAACTTTTATCAAAGGGCGGTTGGATATCATCTTCTTCATCTGTCTTCTCCCCTGGTTTTTCGCTTCGCTGCAATGATGCTATCAGCGCTCCTACCATTTTAGTCATTTCTATCAGAGTGTTTCTTGATTCATCAGCCGCTATTTTATCCAGAAAATTTAATTTCTGAGCAATAGTAGTTAGAACAATACATTCCCTGATGGAGCTTTTTGCCATTTTCAGGTAATAGATAAATTGTGTTTTGTTCCTGCCCGAGCCTTCAGCAATGTTGATGGCGATGGCTTGTGCTGAAAGTATCATTTTTCCTGCCAGTCCGTGTTTCCCTGCATCAGGAAATAACTCTGTATTTGAATACATCCAGAGAACATATTCAATCGCCTTGTTATAAATCCTAAGGTCTTCAAACCTGAAGAAAAAAGTAGGTCTTTCGTTTTCCATGAGAGTTATGTGTTGGTTAGTAAAGCATTAAGTTTAAAACTTGTTTACCTGAAAACCGGTATCTCCATGTTTTAAATAGGCAACAATTTGGTTTGCAGCAGCAAGTCCTGCATTGATATTGGCTTCGGAAGTTTCTGCCCCTTGTTTTTTTGGTGTGGCATAATAACGGTTCTCGTATTTGCCGTTTATTTCTGCATGGCAGTCGGGAGCAATGTCACTGACATATTTGAAGTCAGGGCGTTCCTCAAGAATGCGTTTCAGGGAATCTTCACAGATAACTTCCTTGCGAGCTGTATTTATCAGAGTGGCACCTTTTGGCATTTTCGACATCAGTTCATAATTGATGGATTTTTTTGTCTTGTCATTTGCAGGTATATGTAATGAAACATACTGACAGGTGCTGTAAAGTTCGTTAAGGTCTTTAACAACTTTTACACCGTCATGGGTAATTTTTTCTTCCGGGATAAAAGGGTCAAAAGCATAAACATCTATACCAAAGCCTTTGACAATGCCGGCTAACATTTTAGGGACATAACCGTAAGCATGCAGCCCTAGTTTTTTTCCTTTCAGTTCGGATCCGGGGCCGCCTTTGAATTGTGAACGAGCCATAAACACCATCATTCCGGCGGCGAGTTCTGCCACAGCATTAGAGTTCTGCCCGGGAGTGTTCATTGCAACAATTTTTCGTTCGCTGGCAGCAGCAAGGTCAATATTGTCATAGCCGGCTCCGGCGCGAACAATTATTTTTAGGTTTTTAGCAGCGGCAATAACTTCTGCAGTGGCTTTGTCGCTTCGGATAATCATGGCGTCTACATCGCCAACAGCGCCGATAAGTTCTACTTTGTCGGTATATTTTTCCAATAAAACGGTTTCAAAGCCGGCTTCATCAAAAATTTTTTTAATACCGTTAACAGCAGCAGCTGCAAAGGGTTTTTCGGTTGCTATAAGTACTTTTGCCATAACAAATAATTTTAATGTGTGTATTTTATTTTTAAATTAAACAATGGTTTGAACAACGAAAGTAAAAAATTTTTTTGTTAAAGGAAAGAAAAAGGATAAAATAGTTTTTAGCGAAAACTATTTATCCTTTTTGCAGGAAATAAATTATGCTTTGGAACTTTCAAATTCTTTCATGCAGTCCACAAGGGCTTGTACACTTTCTATCGGCAGGGCATTGTAAGTCGAAGCTCTAAAACCTCCTACAGAACGATGGCCTTTAATGCCGACCATGCCTTTTGATTTTGCAAAGTTCATAAACTCTTCTTCGAGTTGCTGGTAGCCTTCTTTCATCACGAAACAGATATTCATGAGAGAACGTGACTCTTTTTCAACGGTTCCGGTAAAAATTTTACTGTTATCAATAGCATCATAAAGCAATGCAGCTTTTTTCTTATTCATTTCTTCCATCACTTTTACGCCGCCAAGAGCTTTGAGCCAGCGCAGAGTTTCCATAATGGTGTAAATCGGAAGGCAGGGAGGGGTATTGAACATCGAGCCTCCATCAATGTGTGTTCTGTAGTCCAACATGGAAGGTATTTTACGGCTAACTTTTCCGAGTGTATCTTCCTTCACTACAACAAAAGTAGTACCAGCTGGACCGATGTTTTTCTGTGCGCCGCCATATATCATGGCGTATTTGGAAACATCTACAGGTCTGCTGAAAATATCCGACGACATGTCAGCAATAAGGGGGATAGGGCTGTCCATGTCATACCTTATCTCCGAGCCGTAAATAGTGTTGTTGGTGGTAATGTGCATATAATCTGCATCAGCAGGGATTTTCCATCCTTTTGGAATGTACGTGAAATTTTTATCTGCTGAAGAAGCAACAATTTGCACTTCCCCAAAAAGCTTTGCTTCCTTGATGGCTTTTTTAGCCCATACACCCGTTTCAAGATAAGCTGCCTTCTTTTCAAAAAAGTTAAATGGTACCATACAAAACTGCATGCTGGCACCGCCACCTAAAAATAATACATGGTAACCTTCAGGGATATTTAATAGCTCTTTAAAAAGTGCAACGGCTTCGTCAATAATTGCCTGAAAATCTTTGCTTCTGTGTGAAATCTCCAGGACGGACATCCCTATTCCGTTAAGTTCAAGAACGGCTTTTGCCGTGTTTTCAATGGCAACCCTCGGCAATATGGAGGGGCCGGCGTTAAAATTGTGTACTTTTTTCATTAATATAAAGTTTTATAAATTGTTATTACTATTTTTATTTAAATTTTCTTTACAAAGTAAAGTTTTTTTACTGATATAAAAAAATCACTTCGGGTTAATACGATTTTTATTTTTTTTCTTAGAGTTGCGGCTCTCTGAATTTTTTATTATGCTTGGGTTTGGGATTACGGGCATCCACATCTCTAACGAATACCCATTTTCCATTCTCAAATATAAATCCATCAAATATATTTGTTTCAGGAACATAAAACTGGTATTGCCCTTCAAGGTCAGCTGCGTATTTTGATGTGCGCGGGTCAACGGGCGTTAAGCGGTCAAATACTATCATATCCGCTTTTGTAGTTTTAATTTTTGCAGGTATCTTCTTGTTTGCACGTAGTGCTTTGTTGGCTTTTTTATTTTTGGAAGTGTATTTTTGTTTTATTGTTTTGGCAGGCTTGGTTATTTCATGAATCATTTGATTATCAAAACGTAATAACATAGTGGTGCGGGAAGAATATTCAAATATCATACGGTAGTTTTTTTCTTTATTCTTTTTAAACATAAACTTTCCGAAGACAGGTGTGCCGTTGGAGCGAAACGTCATCACTTCAATGATTTTTTTTGTTGTCAGGCTGTTGTTGCCTTTCCATCCTAACAATGTATAAACTTTCTTCCCTTGATAATGTGTAAAAATGATTTTATAGTAAATAGCCCCAAACCATTTTTTATGGTCAGTAACTTCTGTGGAGGGAGAAATAAATTCTGCTGTTTTATCTGTCATAGGAATAAAATACTTTGGGTAATCTTCTTTGGGGTTGTGTAAGATGTATCCGAAATAATCAAATTCTCCGTTTTCTTTTGCAATACCCCAGGTGATAAGTTTGAATTTTTTATCCGGAGAAATTTGTACGGAGAGTTTTTTTAAGGAATCAAAAGGAAAATCAAAATATTTTTCAGAATTAAAGATTTCATTAAGTAGTTGAAGAAGTTTCTCATTGGCAGCATACTTTTCGAAGTCGGGAGTTTCGCTGGTAATAACATCCGTTTGTTTTTTTAGTTGCCGGAGTTGTTGTTCAATATTCTGAGCATACAACTGCAAAGAAAAAAAACTCATAAGTGCAAAAAAAATGAAACTTCTGGGCATGTCTGCTGATATCATTTTTTTAACGGAGAAGTTGCTATGTTTATTATAAAAAGTTTATTTTCGCTTTTTTTCAAATCCTTCCCAATTGAGTACGCAAATATACAAATTTGTAAATCATAATAAGAACTTCGCTTTGCTTGGAGAGTTTCTTTGTGATTTTATTACAGATGGCAATAGCATTAATAGTTTTTTGAATGATTTGCTCAGGAGTGCTATCAGTAAAAGTATTGTTTCAAATGGTTTTTTTATGGAGATACATATCATCGAGGCAATTAAATCCATTGCTAAAATGTTGAATCCTCAAAAAATAGAAGAGTGGACAAGTGGTTATCCTGAGTTGCAAAACGAAAAATCAATACATAAAAAAGTGGGAGTGGTGTTAGCAGGCAACATTCCCATGGTAGGTTTTCACGATATGATGTCTGTCTTGATTTCCGGTAATATTTTTATTGGGAAATTATCGCATAATGACAGGTTTTTATTGCCTGCCATAGCAGAAATTTTGTTTCATATTGATGAAGAATACCGCAAACTTATTTTTTTTACAGAGGAAAAACTTACAAATTTTGATGCTGTTATTGCCACTGGCAGCAATAATTCGACAAGGTATTTCGAGTATTATTTTCAAAGATTCCCTCACATAATTCGCAAAAACCGGAATAGTATTGCCATATTAAATGGGGAAGAAACAGATGAAGACTTATGCTTACTGGCCAATGATATTTTTATGTATTTCGGCCTCGGTTGCCGCAATGTGTCAAAGTTATACTTTCCCATGGGATATGAAATTGGCGTTCTTCCTACCTGTTTTAAGCATTATTCATTTTTGTCTGACCATAATAAGTATAAAAATAATTATGATTATTATAAAGCAATTTTCATGCTTGATAAGAAAAAATTTTATGATGGAGTTTTTTTTATCCTGAATGAAGATAGAAGTTTATTATCACCAATTTCTGTTATAAACTATGAATTTTATAATGATGTTCAATCTTTGGAAACAGATATTTTAAAATATTTTGATAAATTACAATGTATTGTAGGAAAAGAAATAACAAAATTTCCTCTTATTCCATTTGGCAAAACACAGTCACCAGAATTGTGGGATTATGCTGACAATATAGATACAATAAGTTTTTTATTGAATCTTTATTAAAAAATAAGTTAATGTTTAATTTAAATAAAAATATAAGTACTTGTAAAACAGAATATATAAAAAACTAAAAAATATAAATATTATTTGAATTAATAAAAAAAATCTCTGAAAACATTGTTTGTTAAATAAAGTAGAGTATCTTTGCGGTCAGAATTTTGAAAAAATAAAGATATGAAGAAAAACATTCATCCAAAAGAGTACCGTCTGGTTGTGTTTAAAGATATGTCTAATGAATATTCTTTTATTACACGTTCCACAGTGCAAACGAAAGAGACTATTGTTTGGGAAGATGGGAAGGAATACCCACTGGTGAAGCTTGAAATTTCCCACACCTCGCATCCCTTTTATACCGGCAAAATGAAATTTGTGGATACTGCCGGGCGTGTGGATAAATTCCGAAGCCGTTATAAAAAACATCTGGAGAGCAAAAAGGGAGAACGTGCTAAGGAAGAACCAAAGGAAGATCCGAAGAATAATGAACCCTCCGGAGAAAAATAAAATCATTTTTATATTTTATGCCCCTGCAAATTTTGCAGGGTTTTTTTTTGTCAAATTTTAACAATTTTTTGTTGTCTGTTGGTTAATAAAATTTTTGTTGTTATGTAAATTATCATTAATATTGCTTGTTTAAAAAAATGTTTATGAATTTTATTTTGTTTGATGATTCATCCCGCTCAGATATGTTTCCCATGACGCTGACACGGCCTGTGGCTGACCTGCGCCTTGGAATACTTACTATTAGGGAAAAATGGGAAAAATACCTTAAAACAACTACTTCTACACTTACAGAAAAATATCTTAGTGTAAAATATCCTTTAGTGAAAGGAAAAAGCAACATACTTATTAATGGCTCGGTATGTCCTAATGCTGCAATAGTAAAACAGGTGGTTGCTCTGAAACCAGATGAAGCGCTTGTATTTGGTGATTATATCATTGCCATGAATGTTGTTGAAAAAGACCTTGGCGTTGTTGAAATGCTGGATACATCAAAAAATGATGAAAATGACTCTGACAGATTGGACGAGATTGAATGCAATGTCCCACATATTAGAGTAACATACCCATGGGATTTGTTTTCTTATGATGCACAGGCAATTGCAGACGATTATAATTTACTGACCAAAAACAGGAAGTCTAAAACATTAAGTGCTACCAACCAATTGATTTGTCCTGAAAATATTTTTGTTGAGTCTGGAGTTAAAGCAGAATGTGTTACTATCAATGCTTCAACAGGGCCTGTATATATAGGGAAGGACGCAGAGATTATGGAAGGAAGCATGATTAGAGGGCCCTTTGCTTTATGTGAAGGCGCCGTAATAAAAATGGGTGCAAAAATTTATGGGCCTGTTACTATTGGTCCTTATTCGAAGGTGGGCGGAGAAGTCAGTAACTCGGTAATTTTTGGTTATACCAATAAAGCACACGATGGATTTCTTGGTAGCTCAGTTTTGGGTGAATGGTGTAATATCGGAGCTGATTCCAATAACTCAAACCTAAAAAATACTTACGATGAGGTAAAAGCCTGGAACTATACTCAAGAAAAGTTTATCCCCACAGGCCTTAAATTTTGCGGACTTATCATGGGCGACCACTCAAAATGTGGTATTAATACTATGTTTAACACCGGCACAGTCATTGGGGTTAACTCAAATATAGTCGGCCATGGTTTTCAACGAAATTTTATTCCTTCATTCAGCTGGGGCAATTCTGTAACCGGATATACTACCTATGATATTGTCAAAGCAATAGATGTAGCCAAAATTGTATATGAAAGAAGGGGGATAGAATTCGGGCAAGTGGAACAGGAACTCTTAAAAAGCGTTTTTGAACTTACTTTTGCATACAGGAAAAAAGTAAGATTTGTTAAGTAACTTTTTTTTAAAAAAATCGTTGTAGCGTAATACTGGCATTTTTATTGTCATATTATTGTACTTGTATTTTTATTAGATATTTATTGTTTTAAACTGACAACTTGTCACAATAACTTTTATTATGGAATTTTCTACTGAATGGGATAGAAGAAAAAAGTTACTAAGCCTGATGGATAATGAAACTGAATTCATTCCTTTATTTACGCCAGAGGATGAAGAACAGATGAATTCTGAGGCATTACCCAAGACATTGCCCTTGCTGCCTCTTCGAAATACTGTTTTATATCCTGGTGTGGTGATACCTATTACTGTGGGCCGTGATAAATCAATACGGCTTATTAAGGAAGCTTATCGTTCAAAAAAAGCTATCGGAGTGGTAGCACAAAAAGATTCAAACATTGAAGAACCGGTATTTGAAGATTTATATACAGTTGGCACTGTAGCTCACATCATCAAAACGCTTCACATGCCCGATGGGAGCACAACTGTGATTATACAGGGGAAAAAAAGATTTACATTGCTGGGACTTATTTCCATTGAGCCGTATTTTACTGCCCAGGTTGCCGATTTTATTACTACTGAAACAACCGTAAAGGAAAAGAAATTTCAGGCACTGATTTCTTCACTAAAAGACATGGCAATACAAATTGCAAAGCAATCACCCAATATTCCATCTGATGCTGCTTTTGCAATAAAAAATATTGAAAGCCCTTCTTTCCTCGTCAATTTCATATCCTCAAACTTGAATATTGAAATTACTGAAAAACAAAAACTGCTCGAAACAGTAGATATCACTGAACGGGCAAACCTGGTGCTTAACTCCCTTGTGAAAGAGCTGCAGATGATAGAGCTGAAAAACCAGATTCAGAATAAAGTGAAGTCCGACCTTGACAAACAGCAGCGTGATTTTCTTTTACAGCAACAGATAAAACAAATACAGGAAGAACTGGGAGAAAATCCACAGGAGCAGTTTATTAAGGAGTTAAAAGAAAAAGCTACTAAGAAAAAATGGAAAGAGGAAGTAGCTCATGTTTTTGAACGCGATTTGTCGAAACTGCAGCGTATGAACCCTCATGCGGCCGAATATTCAGTGCATACGAATTATCTTGAAACTCTTGTGGAACTTCCGTGGAATGAATGTACCGAAGATAATTTTGACCTGAACAACGCGCAGCGAATATTAGATGAAGACCATTATGGACTTGAAAAGGTCAAAGAACGTATTATTGAATACCTGGCTATATTAAAAGTGAAAAACGATATGAAGTCACCTATACTTTGTCTTATAGGTCCTCCGGGAGTTGGAAAGACTTCATTAGGAAAGTCAATTGCTAGAGCGCTGGAAAGAAAATATGTTCGAATGTCTTTAGGAGGATTGCGCGATGAGGCAGAGTTACGGGGGCACAGAAAGACATATATCGGCGCTATGCCGGGACGTATCATCCAAAATTTGAAAAAGGCAAAATCAGCGAACCCTGTTTTTGTTCTTGACGAGATAGACAAAGTGAGCGGAAATAATGTCAATGGTGATCCGCAGGCTGCTTTGCTGGAAATTCTTGACCCGGAACAAAACACTAACTTTTATGACAATTTCCTTGAATTGGATTTTGACCTGTCGAGAGTAATGTTCATTGCAACGGCTAACAATTTATCAACTATATACCCTGCACTACGTGACCGCATGGAAATCATAGACCTGAGTGGTTACATAATGGAAGAAAAAATCCAGATTGCACAAAGACACCTGGTGCCAAAGCAGCTCAGAGAACACGGGCTGAAAGACAAACAAATAGTTTTTTCTGATAAAATTATCGAGCTTATCATTGATGATTACACCCGTGAATCCGGCGTAAGGGCGTTGGAAAGAACTATAGCAAAAATTATCCGAAACAGAATAAAATATATTGCCAAAGATGAAAAATATAATAAGAAAATAAAACCTGAGGAGCTTAAAGAAATTTTGGGTAATCCTTCTTACCATAAAGACAAAGATATTCCTGCTGATATTGCCGGAGTAATTACAGGGCTTGCCTGGACAATGTTTGGCGGGGAAATATTGTTTATCGAAGTGAGCTTAAGCAAAGGCAAAGGGAATTTAGCTCTGACAGGAAACCTTGGCGATGTCATGAAAGAATCCGCAAGTATCGCTTATGAATATCTTAAGGCTCATGCACAACTTTTAAATATCAGTAATACTATTTTTGAAGAATGGAATGTGCATATTCATATTCCCGAAGGCGCAACGCCGAAAGACGGGCCTTCAGCAGGTATTACGATGTTTACTGCCTTGGTATCTGCATTTACGCAGAGAAAACCCCGTAAGAATATTGCCATGACAGGCGAGATAACTTTACGTGGAAAAGTTTTACCGGTTGGAGGAATTAAAGAAAAAATACTGGCAGCCAAGAGAGCAAAAATAACCGATATTATACTTTCAAAAGAAAATATCAAGGACGTGGAGGAAATAAATAAAAGGTATCTTGAAGGATTGAATTTTTTCTATGTAACAAGTATGCTGGAAGTATGTGAAATTGCCCTGATGAAAACAAAAGTTTCCAATCCCCTTGTTTTTGCATGAACGAATTAAATACGCTACATAAGAAATTTATCAGTCTTGCTGTAGATATGGCATTACAAAATGTCGCCTCAGGCAAGGGAGGGCCTTTTGCTGCCCTTGTTGTGAAGGATAAAAACATTGTTGGCAAAGGAACTAACCTCGTTACTTTAACAAATGACCCTACAGCACATGCAGAGGTTGTTGCTATCAGGGACGCCTGTAAAAATTTAAACAACTTTCAGCTTTCGGACTGCGAAATATACTGCAGCTGCGAACCTTGCCCCATGTGTTTGGGGGCTATTTTCTGGACCAGGCCTAAAGCTGTTTATTTTGCCGCGTCACAGGCCGATGCATCAGGTGCCGGATTTGATGATTCATTCATTTATGAACAACTTAAAATTGAACACTCCCAACGTTCGATACCTTTTATAAAGATTCCTACGGAAGATGCCACTACACCATTTACCTGCTGGAAAGAAAAAAATGATAAAATTGATTACTGATATAAGTCAGAATTAAAGATATTTCTTAACAACTCAGCGTATATTTTCAGGTTATCCTCGTCATAACAAACAAAAAAAACTTTCTTTATGGTGTTGTTATTTTTTAAAAACTCAGCAACTTCACTGATGGCTATTCTTGCTGCCTGCACTTTCGGAAAATGATATACCCCCGTGCTGATATTAGGGAATGCTATGGTTTTAATATTGTTTTTTACGGCCAGGTTGAGGCAATTCCAATAGCAGGAAGCAAGCAATTCTGCTTCATTGTTTTTTCCTCCATGCCATACTGGGCCGACAGTATGAATGATATATGCGGCTGGTAATAAATATCCTTTTGTTATTTTTGCTTCACCCGTTTCGCAGCCTTTCAGTGTCATACATTCCTGTAACAGCATTTTGCCTGCTGCCCTGTGGATAGCCCCGTCAACGCCGCCGCCGCCAAGCAGACTTTTATTGGCTGCGTTAACAATAGCGTCAACTTTCAGCGAAGTAATATCTGCGGAAATATTTTCTATTCTTTCTTTAATTGCCATAAAAATATTTGTTTATGAGAGATAATAGCTTTTTATCCACTTGATTGTTGGAAGCAATAATTTCCTTGCCGAAAAGATAATTGTTGTTACCCCTGAAGTCACAAACTCTACCTCCGGCTTGTTGTAAAATTATGGAGCCGGCTGCTACATCCCACGGATTCAGATTGTATTCATAAAATATATCAAAGCGTCCACATGCTACATAAACAATGTCTGCAGCTGCTGAGCCCAGGCGCCTGATGCCATGCGACTCGAACATGATTGCTTCAAGAAGTTTCATGTATTCCTTCATCTTTGAATAGTCCTTACTTGGAAAACCTGTGGCAATGAATGATTCGGAAAGTAAAGCCGTGTCGGAAACCCTGATAATTTTATTATTAAGAAAAGCTTTGCTGTTGATATGCGCATAGAAACATTCACCGAGACTTACTTCATAAACAACACCGAGTATTTCCCTGTCATGTTCCATAAGTGCAATGCTCACAGAATATGGTGCCAGGCCGTGAATGTAATTTGTAGTGCCGTCCAGAGGGTCAATTATCCAGTTGTATTGTTTTTCTGTCCTGTTTTGATGGCTTTCTTCAGCAAGTACGCCGGCTTCGGGAAAGAGTTTTCTTAATTCATTTATTAGAAAAGCTTCTGAGGTTTTGTCAGCATAAGTGACGAAGTCATGAGATGATTTCATTTCAACATTACTCCGTGTAATTTTATGCATTTCCGATTTTATAAAAGCTCCGGCTTCATGAGCAATGGAACAGACATTTTTTGTCAGTTTGTCAAGGTTTATCATTCTTAATAAAAATATCCGGTAAAATTATAATAAAAATAAAATGCTTTGTTGATAATTTAGGTTTATAAAATATATACGCCACTCCCAGGCATCCATGCTTTTGATATTTGATGCCTTGTATTATGGCCTCAGGGTATTTATTATATAATGTGAGCTAAAAACTCTTCCCCCGAAAGCAGGCTGCATCACTTTTTCATCAAGGTGTTTTCTGATGACCTTGTTGTCGTTATCCGAGATATTTGCCTCTGTATAAGTGCATGATTGCAATTGAAAGAAAAAATAAAGGATGAAATAAAAATAATTTTTGTAATAAATCTCATGAATTAATTTTAAAATTATAATGTGTAAAACTAAAATAAATTCAGTAATAAAATTACATTCGTATTTTTGTAACTGATTTTTGCATAACCATGAACCCGAAAGAATTCAATACGGGAACAAAAAATTTTTTTTTATCTTTTCTCTGGGAGTACAGGGGAAGTTTCCTGATTTCTTTTTGTATTCTATTTACAGGGTTCATTATTGAATACATCACAGGGGGGAAAGGCATTGCCTTGCCCGGATGGCCTGCCAATCTGATAATGTTAACCCTTTTCATTGCTTACATTATTACTTTTCATATCATTGTAACCCATCCGATAAAAAAATGGCTTTCAGGACATCATGCAGCGGTGTCAGTTATTACAACTTTTGTTTTCTTGATACTTCTTATGGCTTTCATTCCACAGGGAGAGTTAGGGAGCAAATCCTTTGTTTCACAAATAGGTTTGACACATGTAATCAGAAGCTGGCCTTATTTTTTAATAAGTATGTTTTTGTTGTTTATATTGGGCCTGACAATATTGCGTCGTTTTTTGCCATTTAGTTTTAGAAATTTTGCATTTACTCTGAATCATCTGGGTTTATTTATTGTGCTTTCAGCAGCTTCACTTGGCGCTGCTGACACTTATACACTGAGCATGGTGCTTAATGAGAATCAAATTACAAAAATAGCTCAAGGGGAAAGTGGTAAACATTATGAGATAGACTTTGGAATAGAGTTATTGAGATTCAAAATGGATGAATACCCGCCTCAAATATTTATGGTCTCGGAAAAAGGAGAAATATTATATCCGCACAAAAAACCGCTGGAAGCTGGAAAAGGCAATAAAGAAATGCGTGGTAACTGGTTGCTGGAAGTGCAGGAATATATTGAAAATGCGTACAAGGATAGTATGGTTTATTTTTCTACCACTGCTTTCGGTAGTGCTCCGGCCGCAAAACTTATGGCTCATAACACTCAAACAGGCAAAACCCTGACGGGCTGGGTGAGTTGTGGTAGCATGTTTGTTTCCCCCGAATATTTTATATTGTCAGAAACCGAAAAAATTGCGATGACGGTTCCACATCCCAAAAAATTTTCTTCACTAATTAAGTTGCATTATATGCAAAATGAAACCAAAGACATAACTGTTGAGGTAAATCAACCTGCTAAATTCAGGGGATGGACCATTTACCAAAGTGGCTATGATGCAGAAATGGGTAAGTGGTCAACGCGAAGTATAGTTCAACTTGTAAGAGACCCATGGCTGCCGGTTGTTTATGCAGGTTTCTTTATGATAATTGCAGGAGCGTTGTATCTTTTATGGCTGGGAAAAATAAAACGCTAAAATTTATGGAGGTATGACCTGGACAGATTATAATTTAATTGTATTGTTATGCTGCATTTTGTGGCTGAAAGGAATCATACTGCTGATACCGAAAGAGAAACTGTTTACCGGCTTGTCGCAGGTTTTCTTAATTTCAGGGACGATACTATTAGCGTTTTTTATGGCAGGTTTATGGATAAGCCTTGAAAGACCTTTGTTTCGAACACTGGCAGAAACCCGATTGTGGTATTCTTTATTTCTGAGTGTGATAGGAATAGTTATTTATTATAGGTGGAAATATAAATGGATGCCTGTTTATTGCACGCTGATGGCGATGCTTTTCCTGATGATAAATTATTTCAGGCCGGATACTTTTGATAAAACACTCATGCCTGCGCTGCAAAGCCCCTGGTTCATACCTCATGTGGTAGTTTATATGGTAAGCTATGCTTTCATGGCCGCTGCATGGATAATAGGTATTGCCGGATTGAATAAATTATATCGTAAAAAACCCACAGAAAACATTCTGCGAATTGCTGATAATATTGTTTATGTCGGATTTGCTTTTCTGACTTTCGGGATGTTGTTTGGCGCTTTATGGGCTAAGGTTGCTTGGGGCACATACTGGTCATGGGATCCTAAAGAAACATGGGCGTTGTTATCCTGGTTGTTTTACCTGCTATATATTCATATTAGAATTGATAAAAACACGAATCCTAGCTTCTCCCTATGGATACTTGCATTATCTTTTATTATTCTTCTAATCTGTTGGTTTGGAATTAACTATATTCCTGCTGCAAAAGATAGTATTCATATTTATTCAAAATAATTTGTTTTTATAATTTAAATTATCTTCGTATGCAACCTTATTTTTGTTGAATTTGGGTTATAGAGAATTAGCACTTTGTGTTGAAAAAACAATTTCCGCTTACCTGATGAATTCCTGACTTCTGACGTTTAGTGCGGTAAAATATTCCATTTTGAAATCAGTTTCTCCAGAGGGCTTTTCATAATGCTTTTTATTGGCGACCGAAAAGTGAAATTTTCTTTCGTTAAATTATCTTG
>JALOBU010000039.1 GCA_023228145.1 Bacteroidales bacterium
TCCGGTAATTTGTTTCCCGGAAAATCAACACTGTACTTGCCTGCGCTCTGGGTTTGATTTATAAAATCAGTTACCAGTTCACCTAACACATTGTAAACTTTCAGGCTCACTCCTCCGCTTTCAGGCAAAGTGTAACTGATAGTTATCTTATCACTGAATGGATTTGGATATGCAGTAAAATCAAGCTCTGCAACACTTTGAACCCCCTGCACATATATCTTCGGTATCAGCAGATATACTCCCTCAGGTTCACGTCCATACTGGTCGGCTATGACACCTGTGCCCTGCAAATTCAGACCGATTTCTCCTGATTGTTGAGACTTTCTTGGTTTGAAAATTAATGTCAGTATCTCATCATTTTCTATTACATCATAGTGATTAGTTGTGGCATACACAACACGTATCACTCCTTCGCTTTCCGTTACCAGCAAATCCTTGTCATTGGCAATAATTTCATCTAAACTCGGATTCAGCGTTATGGATTCATTGTCTTTACCTGCCTTCGGCATACCGGCCGTTACCAATTCGTACTCATCGTTGGAATATGTCAGTTCCAAACCCAATGCCGAAAACTCATTCACCTTGCCGCTTATTCGTAGCGGCACTTCTATCAGCTCCTTGTTTACCGTCACCATCGCATCCTCTGATGTCATTACAATATTTTCAATCGGCAGACTCTTAGACAAGCCCCATGTATTGGCAGAATCCTTGTATTTACTGCTTGATGCATTATAATCTCCGTAAGCTATCACCGGCAAATTCACACTCAGATTGGCATTCGATACCGTTATCAAACTATCGAGATTTACCCAGTTCCCTTTTGGAAAGTTTTTAGCCGGATTATATGGATCGGCAACCTTTGCTTTCAATCGGGCAATATCAATGGCATTGGTAAAACCATTGTTATCAACATTGGCAGCCCTCTTGTGTATCGTCATAAAGCTTCTTGACGGATCTATCGCAGGAGTGGATGACACATAATACTTAACCAATGCAATATCCACTGCATTCACTTCATTCACCCACATCATGGTATCCACGGTGTATTTATCATAAGACAATATATAATTACCATTCGATACATTGTTGAACGAATATGTTCCCCATATATCTGTTGTATCCCGGGCCAACTCTGTACCTGTCTGGTTCTTTAATATCACTATCACTTTATTAATATTATAAATCAGTGGATTAAAGGTCGGAGGTGTAGGCGCCGGATTACCTGCCAATGCCTTATAGGCATACATCGTCTTGCCGCTAACCATATAACCACTACCGGCAACTGTCACAACAACATCATCCGTGCGTACGCAACCATCGTTGTTAACAGACAGGGTGTAAACAGTTGTATAAGTCGGTGTGGCATACGGTTGTTGAGATGATGGATTGTCAAGGCCTGCCTGTGGGGTCCATGTTATGGTGCCCGGGCCGTTTAATGGGGAACCCAGAAGTACTGGAGTTCCCGAATAGGTCGCATCGTTGCCGGCATTGGCTTCCGGCACAGGAGATATTACCATGGTGATGACATTGGAATTGGCAGGATTATTCACAACACATGCTTCATTGGAATTCAGCACACAGCTTACAGTGTTCCCGTCACCCAGATTATTAGCGGAATAAGTACTGTTGGTAGCGCCAGTCTGCAATGTGCCGTTGACATACCACTGATACGCCGGTGTAGTGCCTCCGTCTTCTATACTCGTATAAAACGTAACAAGAGAATTGGTACAGGCAGGATTGCTTGGTGTACTGATAGTTATTTCTGCTGTTAAACTCGGCTTCACAATCATATTTATGGTATTGGATGACACCGGGCTTCCCGTAACACAAGGTTTATTAGATGTCAGCTTGCAACTTATCATATTGCCCATGGCAAGTGTCGAACTCGAAAAAGTAGAACTATTGCTCCCTACAGGGTTGCCGTCAATAAACCATTCGTACAAAGGAGAAGTACCGCCGTTAGTGCCGTTTGCCGTAAATGTTACCAGCGTCCCTTCGCAAATCAACGTGCCAGGACTTACCGAAATGTTGACACTTGCTGATGTCGTTTCATAAACATAGACACTTTGCTGAGCTGATACAGGATTACCACAAGCGCCTGTGATGGTGTAAATGATATCACAACTCCCTCCAGCTATCGGTGTTACGACTCCAAAAGCATCGACTGTTGCAATCGTTATGTTGTTGCTAGACCAGCTACCTGTGCCACCTCCTAAAATAACAGAATTTGCAGTAAATGTTTCTGGTGAACCGATACACAATGGCGTTGGACCTGTTACTGAACCTATGCTCGCACCCTGATTAACAACAACAGTATGTGTCACCATAATGGTTGGACCTTCACAACCATTGGCTGTTACTTGTATTACAACTGTACCATAAAAGCCATCTGCCCAGGTCATAACCCCTGAAGAATTAATACTTCCAGCATCAGGGTTGCTTATCGTCCAGTTAAATCCAGTATTATTTGTTGCCGTTGTTGAATAGGTTGTCGTGGTCGTTCCGTTTGTCAGCTGGCACGTTGGCTCGGTACCTGCCGAAATAGTTATCGGCGTGGGTGTCCAAACGGCAGATAATACAACTATGGTGAAGGTTGGTGTAGTTACTGATCCGCAACTTGTGGATGTTACTACACAGTAAAGATCAGTATTGACAGTTATCGGACCCGGATTATAAGTACTGGAAGTAACCCCAATAGAAGCTCCATTCCGATACCACAAATAAGTATAGGTTCCTGAACCACCTCCTCCGGAAGCAACCACTGTTAAAGCCCCGGGGCTGGTTTTTATACATATAGAATCATTGCCTGTTATATATGCCGATAATGCTGGAATAACATTAATATCCATGGTTGTTGATGAAGCACACTGTCCTCCGTTTGGAGTAAAAGTATATGGAGTAATTCCTGTCAGAGTTGTACTAATTGTTGCAGGGTTCCATGTACCTGTTACTCCATTAGAAGAATTTGCGGGTAATGTAGCAGGAGTTTCACCTTCACAATAAGGGCCGAGTTGAGTAAATGCGGGTGCTATATTGCCTGGATTTACGGTTATACTCATTGTTGTAATTATAGCACACTGGTTAGGGCCTGCTGTAAAAGTATAAATAGCAGTACCCTGATTTTCAGTTGAAATTGAATCCGGGCTCCATGTTCCGGTGATGCCATTGGTAGAGGAGGCAGGAAGTATATCTGCAATTTCTCCAACACAATAAGGTCCCATTTGTGTAAAAGTGGGTGTTGAATTGGCTAAAACAGTAAGTGTGTAAGTTGCTGTAGCGGGAGCACATGGAGGATTATATACAGTCAGCGTTAATGTAACAGTATGGCCTGCATCCGCTGGTGAAGCTGTATAAGTAGGAGAAAGCTGATTAGCATTTGTTAACGAGCCTGCTCCATTGTGAGTCCATGAAACAGATGAATAGTTTGTTGCTGTTGAGCCACTAATCCATGCAGTGCCATTCTCACAGATGGTTTGGCTGCCTCCTGAAGTTGCTGTTGGTTGACCTTTTATAATAATTGTATAAGTTGCTGTAGCTGGTGAACAAGGTGGATTGGATGCAGTCATGGTCAATGTAACCGTGTTACCTGCATCACCGGGTGCCGCCGTGTACGTGGGAGTCAGAGTGTTGCCTCCTGCTGTTATTGATCCGGCTCCATTTTCCGTCCATGAAATAGAGGAATAGTTTGTAGCGCTTGCTCCGCTTACTGTAGCAGTTCCATTTTGGCAAATTGTCTGACTCCCCCCTGCTGTCGCCGTAGGTGTAGCTTTTACGTAAATTGTATATGTTGCACTAGCTGGTGTGCAAGGCGGATTGGATGCTGTTAAGGTTAATGTTACGGTATTGCCTGCGTCTCCGGCCGCTGCTGTATATGTTGGTGTAAGTGTATTACCACCTGATGTAATAGAACCAGCGCCGTTTTCTGTCCATGAAATAGAAGAATAATTAGTCGCACTAGCCCCGCTAACTGTAGCTGTTCCGTTTTGGCAAATTGTCTGGCTGCCTCCTGCTGTCGCAGTAGTAGCAGCATTTACGGTAATAGTAAGGGTTGCACATCCCGACGAACATGCAGAATTTACCGACATCACATAGTATGTTGTAGTTGTTGTAAGAATGGGGGTAGTATATGAATTTCCGGTAGTCACCAGTGTGCCACCGCAGGAACCGGTATACCAGTATATTGTTGACCCTGGCACCGAAGCAGACAGTGTAGAAGAACCGTTTGTTCCGCATATTGCAGAAGGAGAAGCTGTTGGGGTAGGGACAGTTGATTCAAGTATTGTCACTGTAACACTTCCCTGTGTGCCCCATCCGCAACCGTTGTATGGCCTGAAATAATATGTGCCGGATGATGTAACAGTATAGGTATTGGTTGGAGTGGAGGTGGAAGTGCCATTGCTTGTAGTTCCCTGCCAATATATAGTTGCATTGGCACCTCCGCTGGCGGTCAGTGTTTTACTGCCGCAATAAGTTCCCGCACCGCTAACAGTAACTGCTCCGGGTGCCGGATCCACAGTAACAGTAACACTGGTACAACCTGAAGTACATCCTGTAGCAACATCCCAGGACATAGTGTAATAGGTGGTAGTAGATGAGGGTGAAACAGTTATTGTGTTGCTGCCTGATGAAATAAAAGTTCCTCCACAGGATCCTGAATACCAGTATATTGTCGAACCGGAGGGCACAGACGCAGACAAAGTTGTTGAATTTCCCTGGCAGATCGAAGAAGGAGAAGCTACAGGAGAAGATGGACTGGATGGTGGGGTAAGTTGCCCTGTTTCAGTTACAACCCATGTTGTTACAGTACCTCCATCACAACATTGCCATGGTGGGCAGGAGCACTCATCGTAATCATCACAATAATGAACACAACACGGATCAGAAACATAGCCCGAAGGACAAGCTGATGCCCCTGGAACGTTATTACAACACCATGCAAATGCGTCACCGCTGCAATCAGTTGCCACCGGACCCGTCGCTTCATAAAGCGTTTCGACCCAATAACAGCATCCCGATCCATAATGAGTATGAACCTGACTTGACACGATATAACCGGCAGGAGGCGATGAAACAGGTGGACATGCTATTTTAGCATTTCCTTTTAGTATATTGCTTTCAGGTGAATTCTCAGCAGTTTTTGAAATCGTCTTATCAGTTTTTTGTTCTGAAGCATGTGTGAAAATTATTTGGGAGGTATAAATATGTCCGGAATAACTTATCATCTTCACCCGATACCATTTTGGGTCAACACTTAAATTTCTGCTTCGAAAGACATCATTAAAAATATATCTGGTAATGCCATGCTCTGAAGACATCAAAATATTGTTATGATAGTTTATTTCCCTGGGATAATCCAGAAAGTGGATGTCCAGTAGATCAGAAATTATTGCTTCTGAACGTTTTATAAAACAAATTCCATCGTCGCTGGACTCAAGAATAACTTTTTTAATATTTCCTTCTTCATAATTCTCCCAGACAATATGAACTATAGAATCACGTAAAATACCTAAAGTGAAAAATACAGATACATCGCCTGATGATAGCTCCGCATGTGGTTTCTGAACATGAGTTTCAATGGAACTCTGTGCAAAACTGAATGCCTGGATTACTAACAAACCGACAAGAATAGCGAGAAATTTTTTGAAATTTTTCATGATGATAAATTATTACAACTTATTTTTTAAAAGTATGATATTATTAAATCTAAAACAAAATGTTTTTTTAGCAAAACTACAAATTTATTTTTGTAAAAAAAATTATTTTAATACTTTTTATTACTAATGAAATATTAATACCAACCAGGAATATTATTCAAAGATATTTTGGATATATTTGTAAATTATTAATTTTGAATAAACCCGATAAGTTTTTTAAAAATGATTCAAAAAAAATTTTGATATATAAATTATTCTGTGAAAAAGTTACCTGATAAAAAAAATCAGCATAAAAACTTACAGCCTAATTTTCCAGAAGCTCTAAAAAACAAATATGCTGAATTTGTTGGCGTGGCCATCATTTTATTACTTGGAGTAATAATTTATAGTAATTCCTTTAATTGTTCCTTTCATTTTGATGATTTGGTCAATATAGTGAATAATAAAGCTATACAGAACTTATCGGACGTAAAAACATGGTGGAATTATAGTCCCAACCGCCCTGTAAGTATGTTCACATTTGCACTCAATTATCATTTCAGCCAGCTTGAGGTACATTCATACCATTATGTCAATTTATTTATTCATCTTATAAATGCCTGTCTGGTCTGGTTGCTGACGTTGCTGATATTTTCTTCACCTGTAATGAAAGATCAACCCATCAGCAAGCATAGAAAATCAATTGCTTTTTTCACATCTTTGTTGTTCGTTTCGCATCCTCTGGCCACTCAATCTGTTACATACATTATTCAACGAATGACTTCGTTGGCTGCCATGTTTTATCTTTTGTCATTGGTGCTTTATATGAAAGCCCGAATGGAATCTAATGTAAAAAAAACAAGATATTTTTATTTCGCAGGATCATTAATTTCTGCTATTCTTGCTGTATTAACGAAAGAAAATGCATACACACTTCCACTGGCAATCCTCCTCCTTGAAGTATTTTTTCTTCAAACACGAAAATTATCATCAATCTGTAAAGACCGCAGGGTAATCCTGACACTGATAGGTTTTATTATTTTTTTTACCGTAGTTCTTATAAAATTTTCATTTAGTGTTTTTCAACCGGTACCTTCAGGTAATGGCAATAACGAAACAATAACTTCATCTGACTATCTGCTGACTCAGTTCAGTGTTATCGTCAAGTATGTTCAACTTATAATTTTACCGATCAATCAGAATCTCGATTACAATTATCCTGTTTCGCATCATTTTTTCGAAATAAAAACTCTTTTGAATTTCCTGATTCTGTTATCAATGCTCACCTTAGCAATATTGATTTTTAAACGCAATAGAATTATTTCCTTTGGAATATTTTGGTTCTTTTTGACTTTATCTGTCGAATCAAGTATAATTCCTATTAATGATGTGATCTATGAACACAGGACATATATTCCTTTGCTTGGTTTCTTTTTGATACTTAGTTCGGGTTTATTCATGTTATTTGGAAGAAAAAACAAATATTTTGCTGTTTCCATATTGCTCATCATTATTGGAATAAATTCATTTTTGGCCTACAGCAGAAACAAAGTATGGAAAGATGATATAACTCTATGGACTGATGTAATTTCAAAGTCTCCAAAAAAAGCCAGGCCGTTTTTTGGCCGTGCTAATGCATTTGCCGATCAGGGACAATATGATAAGGCTATCGCTGATTATAACAAAGCAATCAGATTTGATTCAATGAATGCAATAGCTTATGTTAACCGTGGGTTGGCATATTGGAAAACAGGACTTACGCATAAAGCCTTTGAAGATTATTCCAAAGCGATTGAAATTAAACCGGAGTATTTCGAAATAGCGTATTATAACCGTGGCATTGCTTACGGCACTTTTGGTCAGTGGGAGAAGGCGATAGATGATTATTCTGTTGCAATTAAAATTAATCCTGCTTACGACATGGCATATTCTAACCGAGGTGTTGCTTTTGCAAATCTTGGGCAATGGGAAAAGGCTGTTACCGATTACACCATAGCAATAGACATAAACCCGGATTATATCACGGCCTATTTTAATCGTGGTGTAGCTTATCAAAATTCCGGGCAATGGGCAAAAGCGATAAACGATTATTCAAAAGTAATAGAATTCGATCCGAATTATGAGCCCGCTTATTATAATCGTGGTTTGGCATATGAGAATTTAGAACAATGGGCTGAAGCTTTAAATGATTTTTCAAGGTGCCTTGAATTAAACCCGAATAATGAAAATGCTCTTTATATGAGGGATTTGGTTTATAAAAAATCAATAATCAGCGTAAAATAATATTTCATGAAAACGATAATTATCATTCCAAAATATGATTTCGTAATTAAAAAATTATTTAAGAATTAAATTATCTTTGTCTGTTATTAAAAGAATAAAAATGATACTTTATGCTTGAAAATAATAGCTTGACAGTCATCATCCCCGCTTTCAATGAGGCCGAAAATCTGAAAATCATACTGCCGCCATTAATAAAACTTTGTGAAGAAAATAACTGGAAAATTATTCTTGTGGATGATGGCTCAACAGATAAAACCAAAGAAGTTTTAAGTACATACAATAACCATGATTTGTTAAAACTTATTCACCATAAACTTAATAAGGGCTACGGGGCAGCTATAAAAAGCGGTATCCTTGCCTGCGAAACAGAATATATTATTACTATTGATGCAGATGGACAGCATAATATCAATGATATTACAAACCTCTTCACATGCCTTATACAACATGATACCGACATGGTGGTTGGTTCCAGAAAAGGCCTTAGATCTGCATCTTTTTCACGAAGAATTGGTAAAAGCTTGATTCGGACAATTGCAAAAATACTTATGAATGTCCCTGTTCATGACTTAAATTCCGGAATGAAAACATATCGTTCCGATCTTGCACGCAAATATATTAATCTCGCACCGGATACCATGTCTTTCAGTGATATTATTACGCTTATATTTATCAGCAACCGCCATCTTGTAATGGAAGAACCAATTACCGTTACAAAAAGACTAAAAGGGAAAAGTACAATAAGAATTGATACTGCATTCCATACAATAATGGAAGTTATAAATATTGTCATTCTCTTTAATCCTATGAAAATATTTTTACCCTTATCTCTGATTTGTTTACTGGCTGGATTTGGTGTGGGATTGCCCTTATTACTCAATGGGCAGGGAATTTCAACGGGCAGTTTATTAGGAATATTTGCCGGAATTATTTTTTTCTTGCTTGGGCTGATAGCGGAGCAACTTTCTCTTATTCGCAGAAATCAAAGCAAATAAATGATTCGTTTTCTCAGAAAAATTGATAAATACGCAGGGTTTATAATTATCCTGTTTTTATCGTTATTTATTTTTTCTAAAAAGCCGAAAACACATTACAAAAAAATTCTTTTAATAAAATTATGGGCAATAGGCGATTCAGTAATTACTCTGTCATTGATAAAAGGAATTAGAGAAACCTTTAGTAATTCTCTGATAGATGTATTTACCGGGCCAAGAGTAAAAGATGTATATGAATGTTATCCTGTTGATCGCATTTATCATTTGAATTCTGTTTCAGACCTTTTCAAATTATTGTGGATGTTCAGGTATTATGATGTTATTTTTGATTGTGAACCCTATTTTAATATCAGTGCGATACTGGCTTTTTTCTATGGTAAGGAAAGGATCGGATTTGCAGACCAGTTTCGTTCCCGGTTATATACAATGACGGCCCCTTTCAGAAAAGACCAGCACATGGTTCAAAACTATCTTGATATGCTGAGACCATTTGGGAAGAAATTTGATGTTGTTGCTCTGGAAAAACTAACGGTGGGTAATAATGAAAAAGATAGAGTTGATGGCTTTATCCAACAAAATCTCCATTGCAAAAGAATAGTTGGTATTACCCCGGGTGTGGCAGAATCTTCAAAAAACAGAATGTGGTTTGAAGATAGGTTCGCTGAACTTGCAGACAGAATTATCAGTTCACTGTATTGTGACGTTCTTTTTATTGACAGCCCGGAAAATAAAGAAATTGTAAATAATGTGATCTCACGAATGACGCAACAACCGTTGAATACTGTTGGGATTTTTACCATGAAAGAGACTTTTTATCTGATTTCAAAATGTGATGTTTATGTCAGTAATGATACCGGGCCGATGCATATTGCTGCAGCCCAGGGGTGCAGAACTATCGGGCTTTTCGGGCCTAATACTCCGGTGCTTTGGGCTCCTTATGGTGAAGGTAATATCTCTATTTATAAAACAAAACTTCAGCCAGCCATACAAAATGATAAAGGAATTTTTCTTAAAGGAAACCGAAAAGAATATATGGGTCCGATAACAGTCGATGATGTCTTTGACGCAGTAAAGACTTGTTTGTCATGAAAACAAAAAGAAAAATAGTAATAAATGGCCGGTTTCTGTCGCAAAGCATTTCAGGTGTACAGCGGTTTGCTTATGAAATGACAAAATCGCTCATAAGTATGGGCGTTGATATTACGATCTTGACTCCAAGAAATATTAACGCAGGATACAGCCTTGATGGTAAAATTATCAGATGGGGAGTAAATAAAGGGCATTTATGGGAGCAGTTTGATTTGTTTTTGTACCTTAAAACTCATGGAAATCCTCTAATGATTAATTTTAGCGGGCTTGGACCAATTCATTATAAAAACCAGATATGCACCATTCATGACCTTTCTTATTTAATAAATCCTGCATGGTTTTCCAGAAATTATTATCGGTTTTATCGCTATTGTACACCGGTTTTGGCAAAAAATTGCAAAAAAATAATTACGGTCAGCAATTATTCAAAGAATGAGATTACACGTTTATTAAAAGTTAACCCTGATAAAGTGTGCGTAATTTATAATGCTGTTGATTTTTCGAATATAAAACCTTCCGGCCCTGAAAAACTTACAACACAACCCTATATTTTGTCCGTGGGTTCAATTGACCCACGCAAAAATCTGGTAAAACTTTTTGAAGCTTTTAATAAATCACAAATTAAAGACAAGTATAGATTGGTATTGGTAGGGGAAAAAGCAAACATTTTTAGTACAATTGATTCTGATGATATCAACAAAAATTGGTTAGGTTATGTTTCGGATGAAGAGTTGGTATATTTATATAAAAATGCTTCATTATTCGTGTATCTTTCCCTGTATGAAGGTTTTGGCATTCCTCCTCTGGAAGCCATGAGCTTGGGTTGTCCTGTTATTCTTTCAGATATCCCTGTGTTTCATGAAATTTTTGGTGATTCAGCATATTATGTCTCACCTGAAAATACTGAAGAAATAACTAACACCATGCATAAAATTATTAGTGATAATAATGCCCGGGAAGAAATCATTAAAAAGAGTTTTGAAACCAGTTCTCATTATTCGTGGAAAAAATCAGCTTCTTTATTAATAAAACTTATAGAAGAGTTATAGAGTTAACATATCATGGCCAGAACTGCTGTATGCATCGTAAATTATAATAATGGAGGAACAACCATTCAATGCCTGAACAACATACTAGTGCAGTCATATCGGGATTATAATATTGTTATCGTTGATAATGCATCCACTGACAATTCAATTACCGAAATTGAATCTTATTGTTATTCGAAGAGCTTATCTGTATCAGTTAAAAACGGTAATGATTGTTTACAAACATTTCCGGATGATATTCCGACGATAATTATTATTAAGTCAGAAAAAAATGGTGGCTATGCATTTGGCGTTAACATAGGTATAAGATTTGTTCATGGACATGTGGGGTATGAGAATATTTTGGTTCTCAATAATGATGTTTATTTAACTGCAGGTTTTATTGAGGAAATAACAAACAGGTTTAATCACTATCAAAAAAAATATCATACAACTTCAATAGCTTTGGGTGCCTGTGAAATATCCCCGTCAGGAAAATTCAGGCACAAAGGCTTCCATTATTTGAATCTTCTTTCTGGCCTTGTTTTTTCTTTTCCAATATTTCCGTCCTTAAAGTACATTGTAGGCTCGGCAATTTTCATAGATTCTAAAGCCCCATTGATGGATGAATCTTTTTTCCTTTATTATGAAGATATTCATTACCAAAAGATTTTGAAGCATAATAAATACAGGATTTATAACTGCCCAAATGCAAATTATATTCATGAGCTTGGAGGAAGCACAAAGAAAGACCCTGAGATGTACAAGATTATTTATACAAGCCTGAAACATTTCTATAAACTTAACTACCCTTATTTATTGCCGGTCGTCTTATTATTTCGTTTCATTATGAATATTGTACTTTGCAGATGGAAAATTGCAAAATATATTCTTATGCCTAAATGAGTGATCATCGGCAATTTGTAAATATTTTGTTACAATTATGCTTTTTTTATTCTTTTTCTTTTGTTATCAGATTTTCAATAATCTTAATAATTTTTGGACCTGTGATATTTATATCTGATTCCTCATGTACGCGTTTCTTTCCTGTTTTCCCAAGTTTTTCTTTTAATTCAGGGTTGTTTATCAATTCAACTATTTTCTCTGCTGCTGTCTTTATATCAAGGTAAGGCACGATAAAACCGGCATCATCTTTTACAAAATCAGTCATGCCTCCTACTCCTTCGAAGCAGATGACTGGTTTGCACTGTGAAGCTGCTTCGATACAAACAAGGCCAAAAGATTCTTCGCGGGATGTCAGCAGGAAAACATCGGCGGCCTGAAAGTAATCAATCGGATTATTCACCTGACCAATGAAATTTACCTTATCTGCAAGGTCCATTTTACTGATATCATAAGCCAGTCCTTTATAGTACGGAGGATACAATTCACCCAGCCAGATAAATTGGAAGCTGCGGGAGGTCAGGGCGGCGACTTCCCTTGCAATCATGATAAATATCTCCGGAGCCTTGGGCCAGGCGATCAGTCCAGCGCCCATGACGATAAAGGTATCATCCCCGGTCTTCAGCTCTTCCCGTATATTCTTCTTAGACAGTATTGGCTGTGCAAGGCTGACGGGCCCGGGCACAACGTCAACGATATTGGCATCAACGGAATAGTTCACGGCAAGATTTTCTGCTGCAGCACGGGAGGGTACCAAAAAACGGCGTATATTCCGGCATGAACTTATAAAGATCTCCTTTGGCATGATCGAGCTGAGGGCATATTCCATCTCATGTACATGACACAGGACGGCGGTCTTTCTTATGCCCCATATATAAGGCAACGCAGTTAAAGAAGCCGCGCTATTGAGATATATGACATCCGGTGAGCCAAACAATGTAATGAACCTCAGCTTGAGACCGTTTATCCACTGCCGTATATGCGGGAACAGATCGTCAAGCCCCAGCATCATCATCTCAAATTTTCCTTTACGCTTCCTTTCCAGTACCCTCGTTTTGCCGCAGTGCCTGAATTCCCCGGACAGTTCGCCTCCCTTAAGGATGATGATCCTGATCTTATGCTGACGTGTGTTCTTCAGCCATCTCAGGAAGGTCAGTAGGGCAATGGGAGCCCCGGTATGCGATGCCTGGTGAGAAATAAATAAAATTTTCATTTCTTAAGGGATAACTTTGAAAAAAAATTTTTAAAAATATAAATAAAATAAAAATAATACCCATAACCTTTTTCAAGATTATTTATTTTTTTCTTAAGTGAAAGCACTAGTTCTGTATTTGTTGTTAAATCATTGAAAACACTCTGTTCGCTGTTCTTCGGCAAAGGGTTACTTTGATAGGATTTATACAATTCATTTATTAAGTCTAATAAATTTTCTTTAACTTTTTGCTTTAATTGCTTATCTGTCGTTTTGGACATCAGGCAAAGATAGTTCTCAATAAGGTTATACTGTAAAAATCTGTCGCCTTTATTAAGTGCCTGACAGGTGGCGGAATTTTCGTGGATGCGATAATGAATTACAGGTTTCGCATAATAATAAAAATAACCTTTTTGTGCCAGCAAATTCCATAAAACCCAGTCTTCACCTAAAGGCATACTCTGCCTGTAATCAAAATCAATTCCTTCCAGGATTTTTTTTCTAACACAAACTGTTGAGTTGCATATTCTATTGTTTATTAAATAATAGGGTTCTTCAGCAAGAAAGTATTTTCGGTCTGATAACCCAATTACAAATCCATCCTCAAGGTTTTTCATTCCTTCAGGAAGATTGACAACCTGCATTTCTCCATGAATCAGAACTGCATCCGGATTTTTAGTGAAGATATTAATGTATTGTTTAATTACTCCGGGAAGAAGCACATCGTCAGCATCGAGGAAATATATGAACTCTCCTTTTGAATTATTAATTCCAAGTTTTCGCGAAGCGCTTGCTCCTTTATTAATACCTTTTTTATGTTGTAGAACTTTTACATGAGGTGATTTAATTTCTAATGATTGGCAAATTCTATTTGAAGTATCCGTCGAACCATCCTCCACAAGAATCACCTCTATGGGCTCATAACCGCAGTTTAAAGCCGATTCGACAGTTTCTTCCAAAAAACTCTCAGCATTATAAACAGGGATTACAAAAGTTACCAATGGATTCATAAGGTTTCTCCTTTTATTGGAAAAGTATTTTTTATCTTACTAATCCATGGCAGAATTTTATAGTAAGATTTAACATACATTTTTCTGTGCTTTATTATCTCATAGAGCTGATTGTATAAGTAAGTTTGCATTACTTTGTTATGTTTCTTAAGTGAATGAAAGGTTAATTTAATAATTAAAATTAAAATCATCCTGATAAATAAAAAATAAAACCATTGTATGGCTTTCGGGCTGTTCTTATATGCAATGTCATAAATAACAAATAGTGCGCTTCCACTGTTTTTCACATGTTTTTTATGGTTTTCCCATTTTAACCTGCCTCCGCTCAGGTCATGGTAAAACCATAAACGCTCATCGAAGTATAGCTTGCATCCTGTATAGGCTACAGCATGTGCAAGTTCCACGTCTTCACCAAACATTGTTCCCGGTCCTGTATTATTGATAAAATGGAAACCATTATCTCTTAGAAATACCCATAATGTTTTTCTGATGACTGAACCTGCACCCCAAATGGAAACGTCACCTTGTTTCAGGAATCCGCTTTTTTCATGGTGTTTGCCACAAGCATAATTATGCTGCCACTTATCAAACCATTCCGGTTTCTTTTCTTCGCCAAAATCAGCTATTCCGTAACCCCCTAACAAGCCGATATCCGGGTTGGTTTTGTAAATATCCATCACAGTTTTAAGATATTCAGGTTGAAGATGGTTGTCATCATCACAAACTAACATTAACTCATATTTTGCCTCATCATAACCTCTTACTAATGCATTTGATTTGCCCAATGCCGGTTCGTAAATAATTCTGAACTCAATATTTTTTTTCAGTTTTTTTCTAAATTCATCTGCAACTTTAAAGGTATCATCTGTCGAATCGTTGTCGACCAAAAGAATTTCCCACGGAAGATCGGACGGGACGTTCTGATGCTCCAGTGCATCAAGGGTGGGGACAAGGCGTTTCACTCTATTATGAGTACAAATTATTACCGAAATACCGAATGGATTTTTTTTGAGAGACAATTTTTTATTTTTTAAATATTGTGCTGTTTATCGAAATAAGACTTTGAATATCTTACTAATTTATCTTTATCAATTGAGTAAAAAATCATATCAATATAACTGAAAAACAAAATGATAACAAAAGGCAAAGCCGTTACAAAAATTCTGTGAGGATCACGTTCGGCCCCAATAATAGAAATGGCAAGTTGTGCTGTTATGAAAGACCATAACAAGATTTTAAACCAAGGCATTTGTTTTGATTTAACCAATAAAATAATTATGAAACTGCAATCAAAAAGTAACAACAAATAAATATATATAAAAGGGAATGATAAAAGCTCAAAAACAATAAAAGCAAATCCTTTTGATAATCCACCCTTAGTGTTGGCATAAAATGAAGCAGCAGGAAGCCTTCTGTAGCTTGCAATTTTTTTTATCAATTCTTTTAAATAAATAACAGGGTGTTGTATAATACAATTCAGGATAAATTTTTCAATTCTGGATTGAGAGTAATTTTCCATTACAAACATCCTTGCATCTCTCGCTTTTTCAGATTGTTGAAGATCTTTTATTGTTTGTGAGACCTTAGCATCATGAGCATCTCTATTATTGAAGCTACACAATAATGCATCTGTCATTACAGGATCATTTTTATTCATAAAACTGTTTATTTTTTCTGATATTTCAGGGTCTTTTTTATCCACATATACATTGCTATATATAATTATATGTAATTGGTTAAAATTTGAGACTATTGAAATGCCTCTAAAACCATTATTATAATAATTCAATTGGGAGTAACCAAACAGTAATAATGCGCAAACAAATGATGCAGCTATCCCTGAAAGAGCTATTTTAAAATCAACCTTATTAAATATGATTCTCAAAATCCAAAACAAAAATAACAAGTAAAATAAAATGATAAAAGAAGGACGCAGCATAATAAGAAAAAATACGTATACTGTATAAAGTACAGCTTTTAATATTGTAGGTTTTCTTAAATAAGTAACCATAAAATAAAGAAATAATACAGTAGCTGAAATTGAAATTGATTCTGTCATTATGCATTTATCAAAATTTATGATAGCTGGCATTATTCCATATGTCAATGAGGTCAGAAAAATTATCGTTCTCTTTTTAAAAACAGCATTTAGTGTCTTATAAAATAGAATGATAGATAAGAAAGAGATTAACGATTGGGATATAATAATATTCTGAATAAAATTTTCCGCATTAAAAAATTTAATAAGTTTAATAAAATAAGGGTATCCTGGTGTTCTAAAGCTTTCTACTTGTCCAAGTAAAATGTTTGCATTATAATTCAAATATGATGTAGAGTCCGTTGAAGAACTACTATTCAAAAGACAAGAATAAAATATTAATCTAAAAATTCCACAAATAATTAAAAGCCAGAATAATTCGCTCGTAATTATTTTAACCAAGATATTTTGCCATTTTCCTTTTTGAGCATATGAAATCAATCGTACATTTATATTAGTTGATCTTTTTTTCATGTTAATATCGTTTATTTCAATGATAATAAAGATGTTGTTTTTTTTAACGATTTTAGAATATAATGTTGGGTGTTTTGTCTTTCTTTAAATTCATGCAAAAAGTAATGTATTCCGACCTGTTACAGGTGCAGATTATGACCGATATGCCTGATGGAGTATTGTTTTTATACAATTGATAAGGTTTTTTTTCTTTCTTAATTAATAATGTTGAATGGTTTATCGTCAGTAGTAAAAACGAAAAAATTGGCACTCCAAAAAAACTGATAAGCAAAGAATATGGCTCCGGAAAAATAAAATAATTTTATTGTATAATTTATGATGAATAACAAAGATTTCAAAAGTGACTGCTTTGTATAAAGAAGTTAAACTGCACCACTTGTAACAATTACCTGCCATACGCTGGAATTTCTTATGTGTTTTCGACAAATATTGCAAATTCTGTATCATCTTTAAGTATATCTGTATATCGTTTTCTTTGGAAATTACTCTCATTAAAAAATTTTTCAGTCAGGCCTTTATTTAGAAAAAGTATCATCTTTGGTTCTCCTATCATGTCAGAAAACATTCTTTCCTTAAACCATGAGTACCAGTCATTTGTTAACATTTTCTCAAAATTAGAGTACGTGCTCCATTTAGTGGAGTCTTCCATTGCATAAGCATATAATTTAATATTTTTCGTAAGTGATAAATATGTATGCAAAGATAGTGACCGTTCGTGAGAATTAGCAGGATGTGCAACTAAAAGTACATTTGAAGGTTCTTGATAATTGGTAATAATTGAAGATAAAAAAACTTTAGTTCTCCTTCCTTCTTCGGTAAATAGAAGACCATTAACGTATGAAACTTCCATCAATTTCAGACAAAGTGTTAAAACGACAGCAATAAATAAAAAGCTTAACCGACGGAAATTCAATCGTGCTTCTTTCATTAATGAAACAGTGAATAATGCAATACCCAATATAGATGGCACCATATATCGCGATCCCATTCCGCTCTTAGCATGCAAAATTAAATTTGGAACTATAATAAGAACACAAAAAGTAAACGGAAAAAATATTTGCCTGAAAAAATTGTTGACTTTCTTTTCTTCTATCATTCGAAAGCATAACATGCTAAACAGTATTGCATCCATGATTAAATACCATAATAAATTTGTTTTCACAATTGATAAGATACCTGATAATAAAGCACCGAAACCTTCATCATATAATCCTGCATAACCTGTTTTATCAGTACCTACAACAATAAAAATAATTAACAGGCTTATTATCATTACAATAAAAGGAATAAGAAGCAAACGATTCTTTAAAACAGCTTCTTTAATGCTTAAACCGTATAAATCTTTTTCATACCAGATTTTAAATATTAAAAAAGCAGGAATAATGATGATAAAACTCTCTTTCGATAATGCAGCACAAATCAAAAAGAAACAAAATAAAGATGTGTTCAATAAATATTTCTTTTTGCAGTTGACCATGAAAAAGAATGCTGCGCCAAGAAAAGCCATTCCGATGGTTTCGCTGGTTCCTAATCGCCACCATATTTCCACTTGGAGTCCAGCGAAGGTCAATGCCAGAAAGCAAAATGATTCTATTATTGAATATTTCATCTTTCTCATTCCCATATAAAACAAAACAAGGGAAATTAAAATCAAAAAAACATTGTACACGGATAATGCTGTGAAATCATTACCAAATATTTGTGTTTTCAGTACACGATGAAAATAGAACAGAGGTAGAAACCGTGAATCAAAACTAGACTTAACCCAATTTAAAGCAACCGTGGTAAAAGAATTTTTTGATAGCTCATTATTGATATTTAGAATCTCATGGTCATCAAAAAAGTGATACCCGGATGTAACAGTCCCTGTAATTCCGAAATATGTGATACATAATATTATAATAAGAATTATAGCCAATATGTCTTTTGTACGTGATTTCATAATATTTTGAAGTCTATTATCAAAAATTCAATTTTTCACACATTCATTTCCACATTCTTTAAAATAATATACATTTAATGCCGGGTAAATTTGTTGCGTAATTCTATTGCAATGTAATGGAAAATGGTTGAATGTATACTTTCGACTAGACCAAAATCATTAACAGGGATATGAATATTTATTTTTGATTGCTTTTTCAGTTTACCACCGTCAAAACCGGTAATACCTATTACAGCCATTTTTTGTTTATGAGCATAATTAACTGCGGCGACAACATTTTTACTGTTACCCGAACAACTTATAGCTATTAAAACATCACCATCATTGGTAAAAGTTCTAAGCTGAGAAGTAAAAATATTCTCAAACCCAAAATCGTTAGCAACTGCAGTAATAAAAGAAACATTATCTGTCAGGCTAATAGTTTTAATTCTTTTTTCTTTTTTTTGATAATAAATACTTACTCTAGAAAGATCCTGTGCCAGATGAGAAGCATTTGATGCTGACCCGCCATTACCGATGATAAAAACAGTTTTATTACTAATACAAGCTTTGTAAATTAGAGCTATTACCTTTTCAATTTCTTCTTTATTTATTTTGTCAAGATTGTTTTTAACTTCACTGATATAGCTATTTATTTCCATGAGTACCTCCTGTAATTAAAAATTATTTTTTGACCGAATTTCT
>JALOBU010000040.1 GCA_023228145.1 Bacteroidales bacterium
AACCATGATAGTTCGCGGTGCCGGGGCCATAGGTGTTGCTGCAGGATATGCCATGGCACAGGCATTTGTTGAAAGTTCCCGTGAAGACATCCCTGATTTTATCAAAAAAGCAAAAGAAGAAATTGAAACAACACGACCCACAGCAAGAAATTTATTTTATGCGACAGAAAGAGTTTTTAACGCCGGACTAAAAAGTATTGAACACGCCATATCCGAATCCGAGAAGATAGCGCAGGAAGATATAGGTGCCAGCAAAAAAATTGGTATCTACGGTAATGAGTTAATAAAAGACGGATTCCACATTGAAACACATTGCAATGCCGGATGGCTTGCCTTTACCGACTATGGCACGGCTCTTTCTCCCATATATGAAGCCGCAAATTCCGGGAAAAACATTTTTGTGTATGTGGATGAAACCCGCCCGCGCAGCCAGGGGGCACGCCTCACCGCATGGGAATTGAAAAATGAAAATATTCCTCACGTTATTATTCCCGATAATGCAGGGGCATACCTGATGTCGCTCGGAAAAATTAATATGATGATTGTTGGTGCCGACCGCATTGCGGCAAACGGCGATGTGGCAAACAAAATAGGAACACTGGAAAAGGCTATTGCCGCAAAAGAATATGGAATCCCTTTTTATGTGGCCGCACCTTTGTCAACCTTCGACCTAAACTGCCCAGACGGAAAACACATAAAAATCGAAGAGCGCCATCAGGAAGAAGTCCTGTATCAAAAAGGCCCGGACATAAAAGGCAACATGCATGAAATTCTGGTATGTTCTCCCGGGTCAAGCACTTTTAATCCGGCTTTTGATGTTACTCCTGCTAAATTTATCACAAAAATTATAACAGAAAAAGGAATTATCAATCCCGGTGAAGAAGAAATTAAAAAACTATTTTTTAAATGAGCAGTGAAGGATATCAGGGGATAAAATTTGAAACGGTTTTTTTACAAAAAAAAGAACCCGGACATCAGCTGCTGGAAGAACTGAAAAAATGGTGTGCCTTGTTTCACGAAAAAAATCTGGCGCCTCCATACCCCGGAGGTTCTTTTGGCAACCTGAGCTTTCGTACCGAAAACGATACATTTATAATAACGGGTACCTGCATCGGGTTGAAAAACACCTTGGAAAATTCCTGTTTCGTTGAAGTAGTAACCTGTAATAGAAGCGAAAAAAAAGTATATGTAAACGGCTTACTCGCTCCCTCTTCGGAGAGTTTTATGCATGATGAAATATATAAAAACAGACCGGATGTTGGTGCAATTTTTCACGGACACCACTCACTGATAACTCAAAACGCCTTACTATTGGGAATACCGGAAACAAAAGAAAAAACTCCTTACGGAACCATCGCACTTGCAGACAGCATTCTTGAAATCATTAAAAACAACAATTTTGTTGTTATAAAAGAACATGGATTTGTTTCGGTAGCAGATAATATTCAAAAAGCAGGAGAGCTGACTTTAAAATGGCTTAACAAAACAAAATTGCTTTAATATTATATAAATTCATTATTATTTTTTCGTTAAGTTTTCTCTTCTGTGGTTTTGGGAATTTTTTAAGAGAATATTAATTTTTACTTTTGTAAAAACTCATTGTTATGAACAACAGCTACACGATTCTTTTAGTTGATGACGAGCCGGATATAGTAGAATTTTTAAGTTACAACCTGAAACGTGAAGGGTTTAAAGTCTATTCAGCCGGAAACGGAAAAGATGGTGTTAATATTGCAAAAGAAATAATTCCTCATCTTGTTATACTGGATGTAATGATGCCCGGCCTGGACGGAATAGAAACCTGTTCGGAACTAAAAAAAATCCCTGAACTTAACAAAACGCTTATCATGTTTCTTACTGCCCGCGGAGAAGATTATTCGCAAATAGCAGGGTTGGATGCCGGAGCTGATGATTATGTTTCCAAACCGGTAAAACCCAAAGTACTGATAAGCCGTATCAACGCCCTGCTCAGAAGGTATTCGGATGAGGTGGTTCCCCAGAATTCTACTATTAAAATTCACGACCTGATAATAGACAGGGAAAAATTTGTTGTTATAAAACAAGGGCAAAAAATAATACTCCCCAAAAAAGAATTTGAATTACTATATCTTTTGGCATCAAAACCGAATAAAGTTTTTACACGAGAAGAAATCCTGTCAAATATATGGGGCTATAATGTTATTGTGGGTGACCGAACCATAGACGTTCATATCCGTAAAGTGCGTGAAAAAATCGGGATGGAGTTTGTTTCAACGGTGAAGGGTATCGGCTATAAATTCGAAAACTAATGAGAAAATACCACCCCCGGAGTATTTCTTTAAAAATAGCGCTGTTCGTGCTGTTTTCTACTGTCTGTTTGTTTATTTTTTATCTCCTTTTTTTTTCTGAAAGACACTTTGCTTGGGTTTATTATCTGGCAGCTACTGTTGTTTTATTTATTTCAGTATTGCTTTTCACACGTTACACTGTTGAAGACTTTATATATAAAAGAATCAGGGTTCTTTATAAAACACTGCACAACCTTAAAACTCCAAAACAAAAAATTAAAATAACGGAAAACTGGCTCGAAAATGCAGAAGCAGAGTTGGTAAAATGGGCTGAAGACAAAAAAACAGAGTTGGAAGCCCTGAAGAAATCAGAAAATTACCGGCGTGATTTTCTAGGAAATGTTTCTCACGAACTAAAAACCCCCATATTTAACATTCAGGGCTACGTGCTCACATTGCTTGACGGCGGCCTTGAAGACAAAAGTATCAACCGCGAATACCTGTTACGTGCCGAAAAAAGCATTGACAGGATGATAGCCATAGTGAACGATTTAGAAGCCATATCAAAATTAGAATCCGAAACCCTGAAGCTGGTAAAAGAAAAAGTTGATTTATCTGCACTGGCTCATGATGTGCTGGATTCTTATGAAATAAATGCAAAACAAAAAAACATCGCTTTAAGTATTCATAATAAATTATCCGGGCCGGTTCATGTTCTTGCTGACAAAGAAAAAATTAGACAGGTTTTAAACAATCTGCTGGAAAATGCCATCAAGTATAATAAACAAAACGGTAATGCTAAAATTACATTTTATGACATGGACGAACTAATACTTGTGGAAGTTGCCGATACAGGCATCGGCATCCCTCTGGAAGATGTCCCCAGAATTTTTGAACGGTTTTACAGAACAGCTATTGGCAGAACCTTTGAACATTCGGGTAGCGGCCTCGGACTGGCAATCGTAAAACACATTATTGAGGCTCACGGACAAACCATGCACGTTCGTAGCAGCATTGGTGTGGGCACTACCTTTGGGTTTACTTTACAAAAAGCATAAGTTTTGTCTTCTTTTTTTTTATACATTAATGTATTATTATAGTGTCTCGGAAAATTTAATTTTGCAAAAAAAATTACATGAGTTGGTTTGAGACTGTAATTTTAATTCTTTCCGGTGTGCTTGTCGGGTTCATTAATACCCTTGCAGGCGGAGGAACCATTATCACCATATCTTTGCTGATGTTTCTCGGACTGCCGGCCACTGTTGCAAACGGCACAAACCGTATTGCCATTATGCTGCAAACAGCCGTTGCAGTGTTCACATTCCGAAAACAAAAAATTTTAGACATAAAAAAGGGATTGATTCTTTGTATTCCCAGTGTTATTGGTTCTATCGCCGGCTCCCTCACCGCAGCAAACCTGAACGAAAGCATTATCGAAAAAGTTATAGCCGCAGTGATGTTTGTGATGTTGTTTTTTATTGTGTATAAGCCTGAAAAATGGGTGAAAAGCAAGCAACATCTTATAGAAAAGCCCATTAAATGGTACGACCATCTAGCGTACCTTATCATAGGATTTTACGGAGGGTTTATACATATCGGAGTGGGTTTTTTCATGATAGCGGCATTGGTATTGCTTTCGGGCTATGATCTTTTACGTGCCAATGCACTTAAAAACTTTCTTGTCATGGTTTATGCTCCTTTTTCGCTTATCGTGTTTGTCATTTTCGGACAAGTGAACTGGGAATATGGGCTGATATTGTCAATCGGCAATGTAATGGGGGCTTTTATTGCTTCTAAATTTGTAATGAATTGGGGCGCAAATTTTGTTCGTTATGTTATCATAGTTGTTATATTAATAACTATTATGCACCTGTTGGGAGTTTTTGATTTTAAATCCTTATTTGGCTGGGTGCTTTAAAAACCCTTAAATAGGGGTAATTTTATACATTATTTTTTATTAATAACCAGTTGTGCTATTAAATTATGAAATTTTACTATTTCATATTTTTTACAAGATATTGACGGTTCAGATTTCGATTCCACTCAATCTGACCGTCAAATAGTTATATTCTCAACAGCACAACCGGTTATAAATAATCATTTATCCATACTATGAAAAAACTTACATTTACTGTACTTCTATTCTTTCTTATAACCCACATTTCTTTTTAGCAACAGGTTATCTGTGCAGTAAAACATTATGTTGGTATGGAATAATTATGTAGTTTAGAATTACGGCGGGTTACTTTATGGAGCAAGGATAATTATCGGAGATTCATCAAACCCAAATTTCGCATTAAGAATTTTCTAATGCGTAGCATTAGGAATTATTAAGTATAATTAACTGTATATAAATAACTTATAATGTGAATTTTTATTGCGAAATCGACACTTTGTGTGCGGGACAGGCAGATTCAGCGCACAATCCTGCGCACTACGCAATAGTTCACTACGTTTCTATTGCGTAATTTGGGTTAAAAAAAACAATTTCCCCGACAATAACAAGTTACACAAAAGTTGTCAGAAATAATAATCAAGCTTTTATAAAGGCTTTGCCAATTTGTTAAAAACAAAAAATATTTTGATTTTAAAAAATCTTGTATATTTGCACTCCCAAAATAAAATATCGGGAGTTTAGCTCAGCTGGTTCAGAGCACCTGCCTTACAAGCAGGGGGTCACTGGTTCGAATCCAGTAACTCCCACCAAAGAAGTCCCTGACTTCTTTTTTTTTCAGGGGACGTTAGCTCAGTCGGTTCAGAGCGCATGCTTCACACGCATGAGGTCACTGGTTCGAATCCTGTACGTCCCACTAATCAACAAACAGCCCGCAAGGGATTTTTGTCTTTATTATTAATAAAAAAATAATTCTAAAAATTAATAGTATTTTACTTTTACGGCTTAGGTTTGCCAGCAGCATCTTCACTCACTTTTTTACCTTTACTAAAAGTGATTTTATATTGCAGCTTACCATCTTTATCCCAGTAATACCAGGTTCCTTCGCGCAGGCTGTTCACATAAAGGCCCTGGCTTGACTTCTGGCCGTTCTGGTGGTATTCAACAAACTTACCGTCAGGTTGGCCTTTTTTAAAACCCTGTTCCATATACATCACGCCGTACTTGTCGTAAAAACTCCAATAGCCGCTTTTCATATCGTTGGTGTAATAACCGCTTTCGGCAATTTTGCCGCTTTCGTACCACTCGCTTGAAGTGCCGTGTCTTTCGCCATTCTTAAAAATCTGTTCTTGTCGCATATTTCCATTTTCCCACCACAGGGTATATTTTCCATTTCTCATGCCGTCAACATATTCTGCAACATATTTCTTTTTGCCGTTTTCAAACCAGCCTTCCCATTTTAAATGCATCTTTCCGTCTTTAAAAGTCCCGGCATCTTTTACCTGCCCATTAGGATACCAGCTTGTCCATAATCCATTTTCCTTATCGTTTTCAAAAGGCCCTTCATGAGATTTTGCACTGCTTTCATAATACGTTACCCAAATGCCGGATTTTTTTCCGTCTTTAAAATAACCGTCTTTCCATTTTTCTCCGGTTTCATAATAAAAAAACCACAGGCCTTCCTGCTTACCTTTTATAAAATTTCCGGTGCTGCCTTTTCCTCCATTTTCGTGGTAAAAAATCCATATACTGTCCTGTAAATCGCGTTTGATTCTGCCTTCCATTTCTTTGTTCCCATTGCTGCGCCACCATACGCCATAACAATTCAACGAATCGTTGATATAATAACCTTCCATTTCTTTGTTTCCGTTATCGAACCATGTTTGAGCCATCCCCTGCTTAAGGCCGTTCTGATAATTTAGTTTTTCTTTTACTTTTCCGTTAAGATACCATTTGGTATATATACCTTCTTTTTTCCCGTTTTTTACACATCCTTCCTCTTGTTTTGTTCCATCTTCATACCATATTGTGTTTAACCCGTTATCATAATTTAGTTCTTTCCATTTTGCTCCGTTTTCATAATATTGCAGCCATTTGCCTGTTTTTTCATCATTTTTAAAAGCTCCTTCAAGCATTTTTTGCCCGTTAGGATGGTAAATTGATTGCAAGCCTTCGCGTAAATCGTTAATGTAATTTGTTTCGCTTTTTATTTTTCCGTCAGCAAACCATGTCAGGGATTTCCCCTCTTTTTTTTCGTTTTTCACATACCATTCGCTTTGTTTTTTCCCCAGAGAATCAAAGACAATTACAGGGCCGTCTTCATTGGATATTTCTTTCCATGTTTTGCCATCTGGGTACCAATACATCCATTTTCCAACAAAAGCATCATTGGAGAACTGCCGCACAGCTTGTTTGGCTCCATTCTCATAATAATTATTCCAGGTTCCGTGTTTCTTCCCATTTGCATAAGCGCCTTCTTCTTTCAACTTGCCGTTTTTATACCATTCCGTCCATTTGCCATCGCGAAGGCCGTTCACAATGTTAACTTCATATTCCTTTTGTTCATTAGTATAATATCTTGTATTTAAGCCATTTTCGAAATTAATATTTTCCCAAACTTTGCCATTAATATGCCAGTAAGTCCATTGTCCAGTTTGTTTGTCATTTTTATAAGTGCCTTCACACCATTTACTTCCATCCTCATACCAAAAACGCCACTTTCCATCTTTCATGCCGTCAACAACCGTTCCTTCTCCCTTTTTATTGTTGTTTTTCCAGTATTCGGTTTTCTTTTCCTGAGAAAATGAATTAAGAATAAAACACAGGAAAACAATAAGTGTCAGTATTTTTTTCATAACAAGCTGCATTAATAAACACGTTCTGTGGTAAAAATAACGAGATTTTCGAGGGATTTCTTATATGCCGAATCAGGAAAGCCTGATAATATTTCAAGAGCAAGGTTTTTGTATTCATTCATACGGGTTTCGGTATATTCAAACCCTTTTTGTTGGCGGATAAATTCAATAAGTTCCGACATCTTTTTTTTAGGACTATTCTGGTTTTTTAACAAGCCAAGTATGTGTTTTCTTTCGACAATATTTACATTTTTAATAGTGTGTATCAGCGGCAAAGAAATTTTTTTATTTTTAATGTCGTTCTGTGCCGATTTGCCCGTTTTATTATTTGCATCAAAATCCAGCAGGTCATCTTTTATCTGAAAAGCTATGCCAAGGTATTCTCCGAACTGTTTCATTTTTTCAGTAATAGCTTTGTCGCCGGTGGTTGTATATGTGCCCGCGGAGCAACAGGCGGCAATCAGCGATGCTGTTTTTTTGCGGACAATAGTGAAGTATGTTTCTTCATCAATATTCATTGTCCGTGCCTTTTTTATTTGTATTAATTCTCCTTCACTCATATTATTCACAGCGTCGGAAACAATGTGCAGAATTTCGTATTCTTTCCCATGTAATGCAGTTAGCAGACCTTTTGAAAGAAGATAGTCGCCGACAAGAACTGCCGCTTTGTTTTTCCATAAAGCATTTATCGAAAAAAATCCCCGCCTCATATCTGCTTCGTCAACCACATCATCGTGTATAAGAGTAGCGGTGTGAAGCATCTCAATAAGTGTGGCAGCTGTATGTGTGGATGTGTTAATTTTTCCAAACATTCCGCCAGATAACAAAACCAGGATGGGGCGTATTTGTTTTCCTTTGGTTTTCAACACATACTTCAGTATTTTATCAAGAAAAAGCGATTCGCTCCGCATCTTTTCGGCAAAAAGACAGTTAAATTCTTTTATGTCGGATTCAATAGGTTTTGTTATTTCTTTCAGCGAAGTCATCATTCCGAATAATAAAATCAAAAGTAAGAATTTTGTTTTGTTCGGTGTAAAAAAAACATTGTTCCGGTATTAATACTAATAAACCAGTTTTATGAGAACCGGCAGATGATCGCTGTAGCCTCCGTAATATTTACCTCCGTCATAGGTTTTTGAGGGGGGCCATTGCCCTGTTTTATCGGGATAAAGCATCCATTTTTTTTGAAATATTTCTGCCGAACCGGGTTTTATGTGAAGTTTTTCTATTGGTTGCATCAGCAAATCTCCCGAAACGATGAACTGGTCGAGCATGTTCCATTTTTTATCTACGGTGAAATAATAACTGCCCTGACGATTCAGATAATGCGGAAAGAAAAGATTATAGAGAGAGCCCTTTGCCGGCTTATCAACCGGTGATAATGCTTTTAAATACTGCATAAGGCTTTTATCTCCCGGTTCGTCGTTAAAATCGCCCATAAGAATTATGGAGGGGAATGTGTCGTGTTTATACAATGAATCCACCAATTTAGAAAGCGTTTTGGCATATTGTATGCGTTTGGGTTCGGTTTCTGCCACTCCCCCGGAGCGCGATTTCCAATGATTTATAAAAATATTCAGAGTGTCGGATTTATTTAAAACGGTTTTTACATATAATATTTCGCGTAGTTTGTTGCCATCAAAAATCACTTGAACTTTTCGGGAACAAACCACATCAATTATTTTGGGGTCATACAATAAAACCAAATCTATGCCTCTGATATCCGAGCTTTCAAAATGAACGTATTTATATGCTGCTTTTTTTAAGTGGCGGCTATTTACCAAGTCTCCTACAACTCTACTGTTTTCAATTTCGCTTAACCCTATAATTGCCGGAAACGCAAGACTGTCAATGGAAGAAATTACTTTTGAAATGTGTTCAATTTTTTTGTGGTATTTCTGCGTATTCCAATTTTTTTTATGTTCAGGAAGAAATTCATCATCTTGTGTGTTCGGGTTATTTATCGTATCAAAAAAATTTTCGCAATTATAAAAGACTACAGTAATTTCTTTTTGATTATAGTTCTTTTGAGCAGAAACAAAAAATGTAAAAAACACCAAAAAGATAAATATGCCTGATAATAATTTTTTCATAATTTTTTAACTGCTGTGGTCAATAATAATTTTCCATTTGCCAGCCAATTTTTTACAGATAAGTGTAAAATGTCCGCCGACAGTTTCTTTTGTTTTTTTTAATGTCCATTTTCCCATAACAAAAATGGTATGGGCATTCATCTGCAGCATATCAATTTCCTCAAAAGACAATGTTCCCATAGCTTCTTTGTCGGGGTAATGCTTGCTATACATTTGGAGTGCAGCATTCCAGCCTTTGTAAACATCTGTTTTTGTAATGAATTTTAAAGAGTCCGAATTCCAGTAACCATTCATATACCCTTTAATATCCCCGTTATTCCAGTATTTTTCCTGAGTTATGAGCAACGCGGTAATTTCTGCTTGATTTTTTTTACTGACATTTTGCGAAAATGACATACAAGCAGTCAAAAGGAAAAACAATACAATAATTTGTTTCATGTTTTATATAAATTTTTCTAAATCCCGCCGGTCTTTTTTTGTTGGCCTGCCTAAGCCTTTGGGACGATAAATAAACGATGCCTCTCTTATTGTTTCAATTTTCTCGTATTCTGTTGCCGGCGTGAGGTCTTCCATGAACTGTGGAACAAGTTTGGCAGAAACACGTTTTTCTAAAGTTCCGATAACCCTTACTGTCTTAGTAATTTGTTGCAGTTGTATGTTTATCAATTCGTTTCGTTTTATTTCACGCGAAGCCTTTACTGTCTGTCCGTTAATCTTAACTTTTCCGTTCCGGCAGGCATCGGTGGCAAGACTGCGGGTCTTAAAAATACGTACCGCCCATAACCATTTGTCAATTCTGACTTTTATATCCTCCACGCTTTTTATTTTTCGCGAAAATATATTTCAATGGGCACCCCGCTGAGGTTAAAATTTTCTCTGATTTTGTGTTCAAGATACCGTTTATAGGTTTCTTTAATATACTGGCTATGACTACAAAAAAATGCAAATGCCGGGTAATGCAGCGGAAGTTGCTGAATATACTTTATTTTAGGAAATTTTCCTTTAACAGACGGAGGCGGATTTTTACTGACAACAGGCAAAAACAAGTCGTTAAGTTTTGAAGTTGAAACTTTTTGTGTACGGTTTTTATAAACACCGATAGCTGTTTCCAGCGTTTTGTGAATGCGTTGTTTGGTGAGTGCCGAGGCAAAAATCACCGGGACATCCGTAAAAGGAGCTATTTTGTCTTTTATAACATCCTCAAATTCCAGATGAGTGTTTCCTTTTTTTTCTATTAAATCCCATTTGTTAACGACAATAACCACTCCTTTATGATTTTTTTCAATGATGCTGAAAATATGTAAATCCTGTGCGCCTATTCCTTTTTCGGCATCAATCATTAGCAAACAAACATCGCTGTTTTCGATAGCCCTGATGGCACGAAGCGTAGAGTAAAATTCAATATCTTCTGTTACTTTTTGCTTTTTGCGAAGCCCCGCTGTATCCACCAATAGCAAATCAAATCCAAATGCGTTGAAACGGGTGTAAATACTGTCGCGTGTTGTTCCTGCCACAGGAGTTACGATATGGCGTTCTTTTCCGAGGAAAACATTAATCAGCGAAGATTTGCCTGCGTTAGGCCGTCCAACCACAGCAATTTTTGGTAAATCCGGGATTTGTTCAGCAGTATCCGGTTTAAAAATTTTTACCAGCTCATCCAGAAATTCCCCCGTACCTGCTCCATTTATAGAAGAAACAGGAAAAATTTTATCAAATCCAAGTTTGTAGAATTCAGCAATACCGGCAATGCGTTTGTTGGTATCAACTTTATTAGCAATAACAAAAATTGGTTTATCGGCCTTGCGCAGCATACGGCATATTTCATCATCAAGAGGATTCAAGCCTTCCACAGCATCCATAACAAAAGCGATAACGTCTGCTTCTTCAATGGCAAAACTCACCTGTTTGTTGATTTCCTCCTCATAAACATCATCCGAGCCAACAACAATACCTCCGGTATCAATAACTGAAAATGATATGCCGTTCCAATCGGACCAACCATAATGCCTGTCGCGCGTTACGCCGCTTTTGGGATCCACAATAGCATTGCTTTCTCCCGCCAACCGGTTAAATAAAGTTGATTTCCCAACATTAGGTCTTCCAACTATTGCTAAAATATTTGCCATTTCTTAATATTTTCTTGTTTGACATACTGATAACTGTTCACTGTTAACTGATAACTGCTACAATTCATACCCAAACTTCTTTAAGGTTATTTCATTATCTCTCCAGTTTTCACTTACTTTAACGCTCATATCCAAAAAAATATGTTTTTTAAAAAAAGCTTCAATATCCTTTCTTGCCTCTATCCCAAGACGTTTAATCGCCCGGCCCTTATGCCCGAGTAAAATTGCTTTCTGGCTTTCCCGGGCTACAAAAATTGTTGCCACAATACGAATTATCTCTTTTTCCTCTTTAAAAGCTTCAATAACAACTTCCGAACAATATGGTATTTCTTTTGAATACAATAAAAAAATTTTTTCTCTGATTATTTCGGAAACAAAAAATCTTAATGGTTTGTCGGTTAGTTCGTCTTGCGCGTAATAAGGCGGTGATTCAGGCAAAAAACTAATGATAGTATCCATTACCAGATTCAGGTTTGTTTTTTTTAATGCTGAAATTGGTATGAAAACTGTGTTGTTAAAAATGCCATCCCATTTTTGTTTTGTTAATGCTATGGTTTCGTCTTTAGCATTATCAATTTTATTGATTAATAATATTACAGGAATGTCTGAAACATTAATTTGCTTTATGATGTCTTTATTCTCAGGGAGGGGTTCTCCGGGTTCAATCACGTATAAAAATACATCTGCGTCTCCAAGCGCATCAAAAACCTGTTTCATAAGGGCTTTGTGCAGCTTATATTTCGGATTAAGAATCCCCGGGGTGTCGGAAAAAACAACCTGATAATCATTCCCGTTTATTATTCCAATAATGCGGTGCCTTGTGGTTTGCGCTTTGGGTGTTATAACAGTAAGAGGTTCCCCTGTCAGTGCGTTCATCAAGGTAGATTTTCCGACATTGGGATTGCCTATAATATTAACAAATCCTGCTCTGTGAGCCATTATTCCTGAAATAACGACAAAGTTAATGAATAATGATTAACAATTAAAGTTCTGTTAATATAAAAGAATATTATAACCTGTAGTGCTATTGAGAACATAACAATCTAACGGTCAGATTGGCGAAGTCGAAATCTGAACCGTAAATATCTTGTATATATTTGAAATAGTGAGATTTCATAATTTAATAGCACAGCGGGTTATTATAATTTTTTTTTATTTATCCAGGTTTGTTTATTTTTGAAAAAAAAATAATAAATCAAAACAATATAATTTTATGAAAAAGACACTTTTTTTCTTAGCGTTTATCATTCTATATATAAAAGGATATTCTCAGACGGTATCTTTACAAAATGTTGTTGCTAGCGCCGGCAATGTTTCTGTTGATTTATCCTTTACTGGTTTAGATCTTGGAATTGGCGCAGGTCAATTTAAAATAATATATGATGAAACAAAATTGACATATACGGGCTGGTCAAATTTAAACCCAGTATTTGTATCCCAAGATATTTCGATAACAAATGCAATCCCGGGAAGTTTTGATTTTTGGATATTTACCGAAAATCCTCGTTTCATGGAAGATGGTGTGTTTGTAAAATTTAATTTTACATATACTGCAACAGGTTGTGCAAATTTAACTTACGGTCCACTCGGGCAACCTCCATATATTACTGATGGTGCGATGAGTGAATATTCAGTAACCTGGGTTGATGGCTCTGTATGCCCTTGCACAGCAGTTTCCATTAGCGACCAGCCTGATAACCAAAGCATGTGTGCTAACACGGGGAACGCCAGTTTTTCAGTTACCGCCGATGGCACAACACCTATCAGTTACCAGTGGAAATACAAAAATGGGAGCAACTGGGTAAATGTTGCTAACGGAACTCCTGCCGGAGCAACATATACAGGCAATACAGCAGAAACATTAAATGTAAGTGGCATTACAGCTGGTGGTAGTTACCAATACCAATGCTACCTCACAAACTGCAGCGGAGCAAGCAATGCAACTTCAAATACTGCTATATTAACGGTTAATACTGTCCCACCTCAACCAAGCACTATTACGGGCAACACTCCTGTATGTCAGGGTTCTTCACAGACATATAGCGTCACGAATGTGGCCGGTGTAACTTATACTTGGACCTTCCCTACAGGATGGTCACAAACTGGTGGAGGCACGACTAATTCTGTAACGGTTACCGTGGGTTCCGGCTCAGGAAATGTGCAGGTAACACCATCAAACATTTGCGGCAATGGTACTGCAAGAACTAAAACTGTTACTGTTGTTTCTGCAGTTCCTTCACAGCCCAGTACCATAACTGGCAACACACCGGTATGCCAGGGTTCTTCTCAAACATATAGCGTAACAAATGTGGCCGGCAATACTTACGCCTGGACCTTCCCCACAGGATGGTCACAGACTGGAGGGGGTACAACTAATTCTGTAACGGTCACCGTTGGCTCTGGTTCAGGGAATGTACAGGTAACACCTTCAAATGTTTGCGGTAATGGTACGGCCAGAACACTGGCAGTTACTACTGTCGCTGCCGCACCTTCTCAACCCAGTATCATTACGGGAAATACTGCGGTGTGTCAGGGATCATCACAGACATATAGCGTCACGAATGTGGCCGGTGTAACTTATACCTGGACGTTTCCATCAGGATGGTCACAGACTGGTGGGGGTACAACTAATTCTGTAACGGTCACCGTTGGCTCTGGTTCAGGGAATGTGCAAGTAACACCTTCGAATGTATGCGGCAACGGGACAGCACAAACACTTGCAGTAGTTACCACAGCGGCCGCTCCCTCACAGCCCAGTACTATAACTGGCAACACACCGGTATGCCAGGGTTCTTCCCAGACATATAGCGTTACGAATGTGGCAGGAGTAACTTATACCTGGACCTTCCCCACAGGGTGGGTACAGAC
>JALOBU010000041.1 GCA_023228145.1 Bacteroidales bacterium
TCAGCGAAGCCTTCACCCTGAAACCACAGCTGATGGTGAAAGCCGTCATTAACGCTCCGATTGAGTTTGATGTGAACCTCAACGCCCTCATCAAACAAAGACTGTGGCTGGGGGTGTCCTACAGAAGCCAGGCAGACATCTCGGGTATCATCGGAATACATATCGTGCCGCAGTTCCTGTTAAGTTATTCTTACGACTACTCCCTGAGCAAGATCAACAATTACTCCGGGGGCTCGCATGAGATTGCGCTCTCATACCTTTTTGCTTACAAGGGACGGAAAATAGCAAATCCAAGGTATTTTTAAGTTAATTTGGCTTAAAAACCCTCAATACCTGTAAATGAATACTCGTATTTTGCTGATTGACAATTACGATTCATTTACTTATATCCTCCGGCAAAGGTTAACAGAGGCAGGAGCATCTTTTGTTGAGATTGCAAAAAATGACAATACTCATATCCCTGAATTAGCTGCAGGCTTTGACAGTATTGTTTTTTCACCAGGCCCTGGCACTCCTGAAAACGGACATGTAATGTTTAATATACTTGAGAAATTTTATACAAGTAAAAGGGTGCTGGGTATTTGTCTTGGGCATCAAGCTATATGTACTTTTTTTGGTGCAACCCTGATAAATCTGCAATATCCCATGCACGGAAAAAAAACAAAATTAAAAATATACAAAAGCAAAAAAAATATTTTCTCGGGAATTCAAGACAAAATTATTACCGGACGATACCATTCATGGGTGGTAAGCGAAAAAAACTTCCCTGACTGCCTTGAAATTACATCAGTATCAGGGGAAGGTCATATTATGTCTGTTGCTCACAAGAACTACAATATCACCGGCATTCAATTTCACCCGGAATCATATATGACAAATACCAGCCTTCAGATTCTAAAAAACTGGATAAATATGGAATAAAAAAAAGCTGCTTCCCAAGTGAAACAGCTCTTAATTGTTAAAAACCTAAATTAAATAACTCCTTGATCTAACATTGCCTGGGCAACTTTCATAAAGCCTGCAATGTTTGCTCCTTTAACGTAGTTTATATAACCGTCTGCTCCTTTACCATATTTTACACAAGCAGCATGAATGTTGTTCATAATATCATGTAACCTGGCATCAACTTCTTCTCTGTTCCAGCTAATTTTCATAGAGTTCTGAGTCATTTCGAGACCTGAGGTTGCAACACCACCGGCGTTAACGGCTTTACCAGGGCCAAAAGGAATTTTGGCAGCGTGGAAAGCCTCAACTGCTTCAGGAGTGCATCCCATGTTGGAAACTTCAGCAACAACTTTAACGCCATTGGCAATAAGAGCTTTTGCATTTTCTCCATTGAGTTCGTTCTGAGTTGCACAAGGCAGAGCAATGTCAACTTTTACTTCCCATGGACGTTTTCCCTGAACAAATTTTGAACCGGGGAATTTATCTGCATAAGGTTTTACGATGTCCTGGTTAGAAGCTCTGAGTTCGAGCATATAGTCAATTTTTTTACCGGAAATTCCATCTGGATCATAAATGTATCCGTCCGGGCCACTGATGGTAACAACTTTGGCTCCGAGTTCAGTAGCTTTAAGCGCTGCGCCCCATGCTACGTTGCCAAAACCTGAGATAGAAACGGTTTTGCCTTTTAAATCAGTACCCATGGATTTGAGCATCTGGTCAAGGAAATAAATTCCACCGAAACCTGTAGCTTCGGGACGAACGAGTGAACCGCCCCAGTTCAGGCCTTTTCCGGTTAATACGCCAACGTGTTCGTTAGTAAGTTTTTTGTACATACCAAACATATATCCGATTTCTTTTCCACCCACACCAATATCACCAGCAGGGACATCCGTTTCGGGACCGATCATTTTCCATAATTCGAGCATGAATGATTGACAGAAACGCATGATTTCGTTGTTTGACCTGCCTTTGGCGTTGAAATCAGAACCTCCTTTACCACCACCCATTGGTAATGAGGTTAAACTGTTCTTGAAGATCTGCTCAAAACCTAAAAACTTTAAAATACTGAGGTTAACGCTCGGGTGGAAACGGATTCCGCCTTTGTAAGGTCCAATGGCGCCGTTGAACTGTACACGATATCCGAGGTTAACATGAACTTCGCCTTTATCATCAACCCAGGGGACTTTGAAAGTTAAGATTCTGTCAGGCTCAACAAGTCTGTCGATAATTCCTGCTGCTTCGAACTGAGGGTTTTGGTTAACAACTTCCTCAATGGATTCCAATACTTCACGAACTGCCTGCAAATATTCCAGTTCTCCCGGATGTTTTTTCTCGAGTTCGTTCATAATTTTTTCTACGTTCATAATATAAAAATTTAAAAAATTTATAAAAAAGTTCTTAGTAACCTTTAATTATTCTGCTTACAAAATTATACATATTTTTCGGAAAGAAAAATAAGTATCAAAAAATATTTTTAAAGACAAATTACTAAAAATCAACAATAAAATTCAATTATTTAGAGACAACTAATACTGCAACACAGATTTGAAATTAAGCCTACTGAAAATAATATATAAAAACACAGTCATTTTTAAGTATTTCTAATACTCAGAAAAAGTAGAATAAAATCAAAATGCCCAGCGATTTTTTATATATTCCTCAGTATTCCCGAAGGTAAAATGTCTCCCCTTATCAGGACAAGTCCGGGTTGTTCAACGCGTATTACTGGAACAGTTTTTCGTGCCGACTTTCTTTGCCGTGAAGGTCGGAAACAAATAAGATAATATTTTATTGAAGGTGTTTGGTTTTATTTCTTTTCCATAAATAATAAACAGGAAATCCCACACAAACAATGATAAGTCCCGGCCATGTGTACAAGGGTTTATATATCAGCAATACAATCATAATGAATAGTGCCGCAATAACATACAATGCGGGCAATACAGGGTAGCCAATTGCTTTGTAGGGCCTTTTAGCGTCCGGTTGTTTGCGGCGTAAAACAAATACTGCAATTATTGTCATGATATAAAATATCAGCACGGAAAATATCACATAATCTAGCAGGTTTGAATAAGTACCACTCAGGCATAACAGGCACGCCCATATACACTGTACATACAAACTGATGGAGGGGACCCCGAATCTGTTCAGTCTGCCCGTGCTTTTAAAAAACAGTCCGTCCTGCGCCATTGCATAATACACCCTAGCTCCTGAAAGTATTAATCCATTGTTGCATCCAAAAGTCGAAATCATCACCAGTATAGCCATCACCACCGCAGCCGACTCGCCTAAAATCATCGTCATGGAAGCTGTTCCCAGCCTGTCGTTGGTGGCAAATTGCATCCCCTGCTCAAAAACTCCGCTTGCTGCCTGCTCTCCCCTTAAGGGCAGCGTGTTCATGTAAACAAGATTCACTAATACATAGATGACTGTAACTATCAGGGTCCCGAAAAACAAACTCAGGGGAATATTTCTTTTGGGATTGATGATTTCCCCTGCAGTAAAAGTGATGTTGTTCCACGCATCAGAAGAAAACAAGGAACCAACCATGGAAGTTCCTATGACAGCCAGCAACGCAAAACCTGTCAGGGATTCTAAAAGACCATTTTCATTCATTGTTGCTGCATCCCAAAATATTTCCCTGTTTAAAGCTGATGCACCATTCCCCTTAAAAATGATTAAGCCAGCAACAATAAATACAAAAAGTAAAAAAACCTTTGTCAATGTAAATGTGTTTTGTACAACTTTGCCTGTTTTAATTCCCCTTGTATTAATCCATGTTAAAATAATGAGTGAAGATATTGCGATAATGTGAACCGTATTAAATTTAATAATACCCATGTCGAGCCATATGTTTTTTTCAGATACCCATGGAATAAGCACGCCGGTGAACTTGGCAAAAGCCATGGCAACGGCAGCAATGGTTCCGGTTTGTATCACAAGAAACAAGGTCCAACCATATAAAAATCCGGTCAGAGGGTTATAGGCTTCGCGAAGATAAACGTATTGCCCGCCGGCTTTAGGCATCATTCCTGCCAGCTCGCCGTAGCTCAGCGCAGCTATCAGCGTCATGACTCCGGTGATGAGCCATGCTACGAGTAACCATCCCGGAGAACCCAGTTGCCTCGACATATCTGCACTAACGATAAAAATACCCGAGCCTATCATGGAACCCGCTACCAGCGCAGTAGAATCTATTAACCGAAGATTTCTCCTGAATGCAATAGGTGGTGATTCTTTCATAGGTTGTTCTTATTTTTTTCCGGCAAAATAAAAGAAAACAAAATTGCCATAATAAATGCAAAAACAAAACTTGCCAGCCTCTCTGAAATTCCTGTTGGCGCCAGCAAAAACATCTTCCAGACTATAGTGCCCAGTGTTCCTGAAATAAGAGATGCAATGACACCTGCACGTGAAACTTTTTTCCAGAATAATATCAGCAATAAAGCCGGCCCGAATGAGGAGCCTATACCCGACCATGCATAAGAAACCAATCCGTAAACAGTATCTTTTACCGTTAATGCCAGTGTAAAAGCCAACAAACCCACCAGCAAAGTAACCACACGGTTCAGGGTAAGTAATTTTTTTCCACTGACTTTTTTTCTTGCCAGGGGACCGTAAATATCTTCCGTTATTGACGAAGAGCTGACTATGATCTCGGAAGATGCTGTTGACATCATGGCAGAAACAGCTCCGGATAAAAGCAAACCGGCTATTACAGGCCCGACAAAGGTATTTATCAGCACGGGAAGTATTTTTTCGGCATCCGAAGTGAGCAATGTAATGTTTTGGGTTAAATAGCCGTTTTTTGCGAGCACAAAGCCGAAAATTCCAATAATCAATGCACCTGCATAAGCAAGTAAAGTCCATACAATGGCCACTGCTCTGGCACTTTTTATGTTGCGTTTGTCTTTAATAGCCATCATGCGCGTGAGCAATTGCGGTTGCCCTGTATATCCGAACATCCAGCTGAGGCCACTCAAAATAAGCAGAAAAGCAGGGATGCCTGATTTTCCGCCTGTAATTGAATTATATGAGTTTCCCGCTTCTATAAGTGTTTCCCTGACCTGAATATTATCGGAAGCCACAATAAAAATAATTATTATCGGCAAAACTATCAAGGTAATTATCATCAATATGGCCTGAAATACATCTGTATAAACCACGGTAATAAACCCTCCTACCATGGCATAAAAAATTACAATCAAAGAACCGATAATAACTCCCCAATATCCAGGAATTCCAAATGTCTGTTCCAACACCTTTCCGCTGCCATAGAACTGTGCCTCCACATAAAACAAGAAGAAAAAAACAATTATGGAAGCAGAAATCAATCCTATGGCTTTCTCAGCGCCCGGAAAACGTTTGTACAATATACCAGATATTGTTAATGCTCCTGTTTTTTCGGTTTCCAAACGCAAACGATTGCTCATCACAGTCCAGATAAAAAGAATACCTATCACACAACCTAATGCAACCCAGACAGACTGCATACCCAGGGCATAAGCTTCGCCGGTAAGCCCTAGCAAGAGCCAGGCCGATTCGCCTGTGGAGCGTTCTGATAATGCCAGGGCAACTCCCGAAATTTTTTTCCCTCCCAACACGTACTCTGATGCTGTTTTGGACTTGCCTGCTGTATATAAAGTGATTAATAGCAATATCAGCAGGTATGCTATAAATACTATCATCATATATTTTTCAACGTATTAAATAAGGTATTCAAAAATAACATTAATATTGATGATTCGGCCACTATTATAATAATTTTCTTGCAGGGTCGGTGTGTGCGCCGATTTTCACTGCATAACTTGTCTTTGACTTAATATCATCATCCGTAATTATATGCAGGTCAATCAGGCCCTTTGCGTCATAATGCCCTGTCAGCATGTCATTCACCGAGGCAAGGCAGTGACTCCAGCCTTCTATCCATTTTTCAAGAAGTATTTTCTGCTCTTCACGGGAATCTATGTGTATCATTAAATCAATATCGCTGGCCGGCCCGCTGCTGGCATTTTTTGAACTGCCGATGAGGTAAACGGCTTTTACGCCAAAATCTTCATTTTTTAACTTCTGAGCAATGGCTGTAGCCATCTGATAACGAAACTTCCAGTGATTATCTTTATCATCTGTTAAAAGGCAATAATAGGTTTGTCAGGATTCATTTTTTTAAGTAAAAATAAATAAAAAACTCCTTCCGGAGGTAAAAGGAGTTCACAAATAATTTTTTTTTACACCTAAATTATAGGAGCAAAACTAGATAAGATGTTTATCACATCATCTAAACGCTCGTTAGTATATTTTATAAAAATATAAAAACTAATGTTCGGATAATCCGGGTCCACAAGAAGCGCGGCTTCAACTTTATAATTATCAACGGTACCTTCATGCAAAAAGCCACTATACCTGTTCATCTTCTCCGGGTCAATTTCAGTTCCTTCGTCAATATTTGTTACCCCATTATTCACCATCCAGTTGTATAAAGCCTTTTTAATTCCTTCCTGCGGCAAATATTCATTTTTACGGGGATAGACAGCTAAGGTCAAAGTATTGTCGTAACCAACCCATGCATTGACATTAGTTATCTCAACGGTAAAGGTTTCAGGTACTTTAAATTTGATTTTATAAGTATCCCATGCATATGTTTTCATCTGAGAGAAACCTTCATAAGAAATAAAGGCAAGCAAAACAACTAAAAAAAGCTTTTTGGCAACTGTACTATTTTTTTTCATGAAACAGGTGTTAGTTGGAATTCGTCCAATGTACAAATATTATTCCAAAATGAAACAATCACCCTTCGCTAAAACATGATAAAAACGAAATTAGTAATTCTTCACTATCCTGCTGGTATTGCTGTATTCGTCAGTAACAAAACTTGCTATATAAACCCCTACAGGCAATCTGTTAAGGTCTATGGTAAATTTTTTATTGATTTCCTCATCCATACTGAAGATATTTTCATAAACCTTGTTGCCCAGCAGGTCATAAATTACCAACGATGCTTTGGTGGCGACCAGATTATGTATATCTATCACTACTTCCGAAGTAAAAGGGTTTGGATAATAAGTTATATCGGGCAATGCTTCATCTCCGTCGCAACGTACTGAAACCGGGCTAAAATATTCATATTGCCCGTTATAATCCGTTTGTTTAAGGCGGTAATACGATATGCCGTCATAAGGGTCAGCATCACGGACTGTGTAATACTTCAGCGCGTTGCTGTTGCCGGCGCCGTCAACTTGTGTCAGCACACCCCATTTCTGGACATCCATGCTACGCTCCACAGTGAAATAATCGTTGTTGGTTTCGGTGGCTGTAGCCCAGTTTATTGTTACTTCCTTGTTTTGGCATGCGGCACTAAAGTTCAAAAGATTTATAGGTAGCGGATTGTGGCTGCCGCCGCCCATGCCCCAGTTGCTCCAGCCCGAAGCGCCCTCACGTTTCACCACAGGATTGCCACCAGCCATAAATGGCTGAACATGTGTGCCGCTTTGTCCCCAGGGTGCTGTACCAACCCTCTTCAGCGCTGTTATATTACATAGGTTATTAATGGTTTCTATGCCGCCACCTGTCAGCGAAATATTATATTGTCCGCCTGCCATGCCGCCGGGTGTTATATCCCAATAGCCCTCATCGCTCAATGTCAGGATTATAAATGCAGGACAAGCGCCTGCCGCAGGAATAATGGGAACATTCGCTATATCCATCCATTGTATCGGCCATTCCATTGCATTTTCGTTAAAAAAGGCAGTCAGCGAACCGCCGCTTGATGCACCTGTATATTCAACCAGCAAATGTCTGTTGTCGCTTCCAAAGCCCAGAGGGAACAGGCCTGAAGCATTGCCGGAATTCGTTGTGTTAGAAAACCATCGTTTCATCTTACCTAAAACAAACCCGTCTGTATAACTCAAAGAGCCGGTGGATGAGGCTGATGTGCCTAATTCAAGTGTGTTTACACCGGTTTCAATATCACCGGATGTCATACTCAGGGTATTGCCCACGGTAAGATCCGATGTCATTATTATTCCTTGGGCATTATTTAATGTTAAATTATTAAATTTACTACCTCCGGATGCAATAATTTGATTTGAGTTTCCATTAAAAACAACTTTTTGTGTTCCGGAGCCCGAAGTAAACGTTCCGCTGTTATTCCAGTTGCCAGAAACATTAAGCGTTGATCCATTTTCCATGGCCAGGGATGTTTCAATATTGATATTTTTACAATATGCCGTTTGGTTCTCCTTAACAGTTGAAATATTTGATGGACAAGCAACATCATTGCTCCGGATATAAATATTATTATCTATTGTAGGTACTGATGATGATGCATTAAAATAATTTTCATTTCCGTTGTATAAAAGCCAGTTTGCAGGAACATCCCAGTATTTACTGGCGTTTCCTGACCACACATAATCCCCATCACTTAGCGAAATAGGAGATGGTCCTGTTTGTGTTACAGCATAAACGGGAGATTGAACACTTAGATAAGCTGTATTTGAAGTTGTTGAACATCCATTAGGTGCTGTATACTGAACTTTATAATTTCCCGGTAATGTAGCAGAATATAGAGATGAATTGCTGCCTGTATTACTGCCGTTAAGCATCCATTGGTAGCTGCCGCCACCAGGCGAAACATTCGCGGTAAGTGTTGTGCTGCTGCCATAGCATATTGCAGTTATGGGGTTGGGAGTTGTATTAACAGTAGGCAATGCTTTGATGGTAACAGTTGCTGTATTGCTTGTTGCATTGTTACAACCATTGCCAGTAGCGCCAACTAGGCAATAATAATATAAAGTGCCCGCAGTAATGCTTGGCGGAGTATACGATGAGGAAGTAGCCCCGTCGATAGGAGTACCGGTAGTATTATTATTTACCGTATTACTATACCATTGGTACCATATAGATGGTGTACCGTTAGATGCAGTAACACTGAGCTGCTGATTATCACCCTGGCATTCTGAAATACCTGATGGATTTGTAACAGAAGGATCGGCAACTACTGTATATGTAGAACCTGTCCCATACGTATCGCATCCCAGACTATTGTATGCATGCAAACGATACTTGTGGGATCCCGTAGCCGTCGTCCCGTCAATAGTCATGGTCATCGTTGTTACATCTGAATAAGTTGCCCCTGCTGGAGTGCCATTGATTACAGAACCCCACAAAAGTGTGGAAGGGTTATAATATTCCCACTGATAAGATAATGTGCCTGCGCCTCCGCTTACTGACGATGACACTTTAGTCTGCCCTCCTGCACAGATGGTAGTATTATTGAATGTCTCCAGGGGTACTGTCGGGTCGGCATTCACTGTGTAGCTGGCGCCTGAACCGTATTTATCACACCCCAAACTGTTGTTGTATGCATACAAACGATATTGGTGGGAACCCGTAGCCGTCGTCCCATTGATGGTCATGCTCTGTGTATTTGGGTTTGTATAAGTTGCACCCGTCGGAGTGCTATTGCTTACAGAACCCCATGAAGATGTAGAAGGGTTATAATATTCCCACTGATAAGATAATGTGCCCGCACCACCGCTTACTGTCGATGAAACAGTAGTTTGTCCTCCTGAACAAATGGGATTATTATTAAATGTCGGCACGGGAACTGTCGGGTCGGCTACCACAGTCCATTTTGCTATATTATAAGAAGAATTATCGCATCCATTACCCGTAGCCGAACGCCAGGTTCGTATCTGTACCCGGTCTGTACCAGTTGATACGGATGTTACATTGCTTCCTGATGTATAAGAATTCCAATTAGTTCCATCAGTTGTATACTCATAATTATCTGTTATCGTGCCTGCTCCTCCAGCCCCTCCACTGAAGGTCGCTGATACTGAACCTCCTAAACATATTTGAGTTCCAGATACCGGGTTGCCAGTTACTGTCTGAGCGGTCGGGTCAGCATTCACTGAAAGCGCTACACAAGTTCCAGATGAATTTGGATAATAAGTACCATCAGTACCTCTGGCACGTGTGCAATAACTGCCTGCAGTTGTTACTCCATTTATAGTGAAACTTGGATACGGAAAAGCCGTCCAAGTTCCTCCAGGGGTCAAATATTCACAAGTTCCTGCCGTCTCTGGAGCTGAAAATGTCCAGTTTACAGTAAAAGTTACATTAGAGCTACCTCCTGTACAAATTGGATTCGTACTGAAAGAAACAGAGCAAGTTGTTATCCCCAATGCAGTCCATGAAATAGGGGTGTGTTGTTGTGTGCTGTCACTAAATGAATTAGTTTTACTATCGTTAACCTGAGCTAAAACAGAGTTATTTGATGACGTCTCAGTCCATTCATAATCCAAATCATTATTATCAATACTTTTTTGAGCAAATGTATCGGTAGTTTGTGATAATACAAATAATATCCCAAACAACTTTAAAATCAAGAATATTTTATAGTGCATATTTTTTATTATTATCATAAATCAAGCAATTTAAAATATAAAAAATAAGAATGATATGAACGCTTTAATAAATTAACAAAAAAATAATTAAATTTATCGTAAACTCTATGAAAACCAAGCAAAATAGTTTTGTACAAATAATAAAAAGTAAGAAAAAATAGAGTAAACTTTCTTTTTATGATAAGTAATTCCGATAGATATAGTATTTTTTTCATTAACAATTAATTTTATGGACACGCCACTGTGCTGCATCCATTAGTATTGGTTATTACAACTGAATAATTACCAGGGATGTTTGTCGTATACGTTACATTGGTAGCTCCGTTAATAATTGTTCCGTTACGATACCACTGATAGCTGTTAACGGTTCCGCTTCCTGCTATCGAGCCAGAGGCTGAAAGTTCAGTGGAAATACCTGCACATATTGTTGGAGATGAACTGGAAACGACAGCTACCGGGCTTGTGTTAACGGTTACCGCCTGAGATGCAGGTGTACTTGCACATCCGCCTGTATTTGTGATGCTTACTGTATAGGTGCCGGTTGAGCTTACTGTAATACTTGAGGTGGTTTCTCCTGTCGACCACTGGTATGTACTTCCACCTCCCGCGGTAAGTGTTAATGAATTTCCTCCGCAAAATGTTGTAGCGCCCACCGGAGTTATACTAGCAGCTAGTGTTGAAGCTATCGTCAGTGTTTTGGTCGAAATAGCTGTTCCAGAACAGGGAGCTGTGGGATTACTTGCTGTTAGTGTGAGGGTAACACTGCCAGCCGAAATATCAGCAGCGCTTGGAGCATAGGTGGCCAGTGTTAAAGAAGTTGGGTTTGTCCATGTGCCCGTGCCGCTTGATGTCCACTGAACATTTGCATATTGACTTACGCTGGCTCCTGCTGTTATTATAACAGGGCCGGTGGAAGCACAGGTAGAAACCGGGCTGCCTGCATTTACTGAAGGGGATATAATGGTAAGAGTTTTGGTGGATGTTACATATCCACATGGTGAATTACCGTTTGCTTTCAATGTCAGCGTCACTGAGCCTGCAGTAACATCAGCAGCACTTGGAGTATAGGTTGCAGTTGTCAGAGAAGTATTATTTGCCCATGTTCCTCCGTTTCCACCCGACCATTCAATACTTGAATAATTAGCAGCGCTGGCACCTGCAGTAACATTAACAGGAGTTGTATTACAGGTTGATACAGGTGTTCCTGCATTTGGGGTAGGCAGGCTGACAACATTGACAGCCCGGCTGGCACATGTTGTATTATTGCACAGTCCCTCAGAACGAACATAATATGTAGTGGTGCTTGTCGGGCTAACATCAATGGATGGACC
>JALOBU010000042.1 GCA_023228145.1 Bacteroidales bacterium
CCCGGGCAAATAGGCACTCCACCGCTTGCACTAACGGTCATCCCACAACCCGAAATAGGAAGATAAACAGACATTTCGGGTTCAAAATCATCTTTAATATTTATATCATTATATTTTTTATCTCGTAATAATTTTATGTCTGAAATTTTGTTATTGAATAATGAAGTTAAATCTTCACAAGTATAATTGTAATTAGTTTTTAATAACATCGTTTTATCATCATGTTTTAAATCATTGGCTGATGCATATCCCATTTGAATAATAAATAAAGCAATGCCTATTATAAAACTGTAAATAAATGTTTTACTCATAAAATAATTTAATTAATAGAAAAGGAAAAACATCCTTTTAAAAAAATATATACCAATTATAAAAACTATAATTAATAATATGATGCAAATATATAAAAGTAAATTACAATACATATTTTTTATCTTAAAAAGACTTAAAATAATTATTAACTAAATGTTAATTAATAAAATTGACTAATACAAACAGCATTTTTGCATCATTTTTTTCAAACATTTATAACACAGACTTTAATGCGTAATGTTTGCGTATATTTGCAGTAATAAATAAAATTATACAGTTTTTTTTAAAAATTTTGTGTGACAATACTAAAGTTAATTGATGGGAAAATTAATTTTCAACAATTTGGTTACCGTCAAAAACAAAATAATTGAATTAAAATGGTATTGGTTTTTATTCGGTATTATTATTATCACATTTTTAATTTATTATAAAAGCATATATTACGGCTTTATTGACTGGGATGATTATGAATATATTTCTAAAAATGATTTTCTGCTTAATTTTTCCTGGAATAAATTATCATTACTCTATCAACGCGAAAAGCATATAACGCTTTCCCTGGCAAGCATTGCTTTGCAGATGAAATTCACGGGAATTGATCCAAGATATTTTCATGCTGCAAATATTGTAATTCACTTAATCAATGTTATATTGGTTTTTTTTGTTACTAAAAAATTATCAAAAAGCCCACTCATATCCGTTTTATGTTGCACTTTATTTGCCCTTCATCCAACAAGAGTTGAAAGTGTTGTATGGGTCATGCAAAGAAAAGACCTGCTGTACACATTATTTTATCTTCTTTCATTAATTTCATATATTTACTATATAGAGAAAAAAAAACACCCATTCATTTTTTTGGTTGTAATTTTATGTAGCTGGTTAGCATCAATTTCAAAAATACAAGCTGTAATGTTGCCATTGACTTTGTTTTTAATTGACTATTACTACAGCAGGAGAATAAATGTAATTTCAGTTTTTGAAAAAATAGTTGTTTTGTCAGTATTCCTGATTTCATACAATGGCTTTCTCAATTTGATAATTGCAATAACAATATGCATTTGTGCATTTTATTTAATTAAAATAATAATTCGTACCAACAAAAGATTAAAGTTCAGGGAAATAATATCCCCTTTTATTCGAAATTATATCAACCTCAGTACTTATCATTCTGCTTTTAAAAAGCTAATAATAATATTGTTGTTCTATATTTTAATTGTTCTTTGTTGGCCTTTATTTTATTCCCTGATTAGCGATTTCATTAATTTCAGCAAACAACCAATAGTTATAAATTATTTTTTAAAGATGTTTGATTTTTTTGAAAAATTACCATCAGACATTTATCGCATTATAGCTAATTATTGGGACATAACCTCAAGTAATATAATTTATAAAACTGATTTCAATTTTGTTGATAGAATATTTCTTTTCAGCTATGCTGTTATTTTTTATTTATACCAGTTTATTTTTCCGTTTAACCTCTGCGGAATGCATCCTTATCCAAATAAAATAAACGGGTTTTTACCAGGCGAATATTATGTTTCCGGAATACTGCTTATCATCTTTTTTATTTTAATAATACTAATGATTTTCAAAGCCAGAAAAAAATGGAATGTAATCATTTTTGGCCTTTTCTTTTTTATAACAAATGTTTTTATTGTCGGGCATTTACTTCCCATGCAAGGGAGGCTTATAACTGCAGACAGGTATGCCTATCTTGCATATTTCGGACTGTTTCTGATAATAGCATATTTAATGAATATTCTGATTTCAAAAAGCAATAAAATTATTAAAAGAGTTATATCTGTTTTGTTTATCTGTCTGATAGCAGCATATTCTCTTTACTCGCACTCAAGAATTTCTGTATGGGAAAATAGTTATACATTCTGGATGGATATTGTAAAAAAACAACCTGAAAACTATTATGCATACTATGGGCTGGGAAATTATTATCTTGAAAACAGCGATTTTAAACTTGCACAAGATCACTTCAATAAAGCTATTTCAGTGAATAGTAAAAATGTTTCTAAAGATAATCAGGACCCGTTTCTCTATAACAATCTGGGCCTTGCATTATATCATCAAAAAGAATACATTGCTGCCATACAAGCATATGATGAAGCTATCAGGATTATGCCCGGGTTTTCTCAATTTTATAACAACAGGGGCAATGCATTTTATTTTCTTAAGGAATACGACAGTGCACTTTCAGATTATAATATATCATTTCAAAAATGGAATAAAAACTGTGACGCTCTCTTAAATAAAGCAGACCTTGAATTTGAACTCGGATTCATTGATTCAGCAAAAATTCATTATTTAATGTGTACAGAAATTGATTCGAATTTGGCAACACCACTTTACAAATTAGGCGCTTTTTACTTCAAACAAAACAATTATGATACAGCACGAATGTATTTATTAAAAGCAATATCTAAAAATCCCGGATACAAAGAACCAAAAATATTGCTCAACGAAATAGAATCAAAGCCTCATAATATTACCAATAAAAATATTTCAATTCCTGATAATAATAATGCAGAATATTATGTCAATAAGGGCCTTGAAATGGGAAAACTCGAGAATTATAAACTTGCTAGTGAATATTTTTCAAAAGCAATTGCCATAGACCCGAAAAATGCAATTGCATATAAAAACAGGGGCAATTCAAAAGGCGCTTTAAAAGATTATTCCGGCTCCATATCAGATTTCAATATCGCTATTGAGCTCAATCCAAATGATGCCGGCAGTTATTTGAACAGGGGTAACTCCAAATTCAGACTAAACGACCCTACAGCTTGCACTGATTGGGAAAAAGCGGTAAAACTGGGTAATACAAAAGCAAATGACCTTTTAAAAAAATACTGCAACTAAAATCTTATTATAATATTCTATTACGGATTAATAAGGAATGTGTTTTTTTGACATGTAATACCGATTGGAAAAATAATATAGTCCAAACCTCGCTTTACTCGTTTGTACTATTTAGTTGAACCTCAAAAAATGTTTTTTAGCGAAGATATAAAAAAATTGCTTATGATTTTTGAATAAAAAGTGCATCCCTTTTAAGAAAATAAAAAATCCTGGATTTAATTTCCATTTATTCATCATTCTTTTGAAGTTCATTGCGGCAGCTGCAAGCATAACATTGATATTATCTCCAAAAATGCCCTTGTAAAAATTCCTGTTTAAGCGATGATCTGATTTTAAGTGTCCTATTCGTGGTTCAATGGCGGCCCTTCGTCTAAAGCCATGCCCTAGTTTTTGTTTCTGATAGACACCATCAAACGTATAGGCTTGGCAGGTGCTCCTTTATTCTCAGAATAGTGCTTCTTAAATGCTTCTTAAAAAACCCGCCAATTGATCTTATGAGATAAAATGTATAATGGGTGTTTATGATCTAACTGTTCTTCAAATGTGCTATAGAAGCCAAGTTGATTTGCAATTTTTGCTTTTGATAACATGATTTTTTCTACCGGTTTTATATTACAAAGTTATGCTTTTCGGTAGAAATTTTATACATTAAATTATTATATGTTATTAGCAATCAAATGTTTATATGATATTTGAGGTCGGACTAGTTATCTCAACGGTAAAGGTTTCAGGTACTTTGAATTTTATTTTATAAACATCCCAGGTATAGGTTTTCGTCTGAGAATAGCCATCAAGAGTAATAAAAGCAAGTAAAACAAATAATAAAAACTTAATAGCAACATTAATATTTTTTATGAAACAGGTGTTAGTTGGAATTCGTCCAATGTACAAATATTATTCCAAAATAGGACAAACACTTTTCGCTAAACATGATAAAAGCGAAATTACTAATTCTTCACTATCCTGACGGTGTTGCTGTATTCATCAGAAATAAAGTTTACCATATAAACACCTGTATTTAAATTTTTAAGGTCAAGAGTGATTTTGTAATTTAATTCATCCTCTATCCTGATATCATTTTCATAAACCTTATTGCCTAAAAGGTCATAGATAATTAAAGAAGCATTTGTATTTACAATATTTTGAATATCAACAAACAATTCTGAAGTGAAAGGATTAGGATAATACGTTATATTGGGTAATGTTTCATCACTGTTGCAATGCACTGAAACAGGATTAAAATATTCATACTGTCCGTTATAATCCGTTTGTTTCAGGCGGTAATACGATATGCCGTTATAAGGGTTATCATCACGGACTGTGTAATACTTTACCTCATTGCTGTTGCCGGCACCTTCAATCTGTGTCAGCACATCCCATTTCTGAGCATCTATGCTGCGCTCAATGGTAAAATAATCGTTATTGGTTTCGGTGGCTGTTGACCAGTTTATTGTTACTTCCTTGTTTTGGCATACCGCATTAAAAGTTAAAAGATTTATTGGAAGCGGGTTATATGCGCCACCTCCCATACCCCAGTTGCTCCATCCCGAAGCTCCTTCACGCTTCACTACAGGATTGCCCCCTACCATTACCGGCTGAATATGCGTACCGCTTTGTCCCCAGGGTGCTGTCCCAACACGCTTCAAGGCTGTTATATTACAAAGATTATTAATGGTTTGTATGCCTCCGCCGGTCAGCGAAATATTATATAGTCCGCCAGTCATGCCACTGGGTGTTATGTCCCAATAACCCTCATCGCTCAATGTTGTTACGATAAATTGTGCGCATTCTCCTTCTGCTGGAATAACAAGCATTTGGTCTAATTCCATCCACGTCTCCGGCCAGCCCATAGACGTTTCGTTAAAAAAGGCAGTCAGCGAACCGCCGCTTGATGCACTTGTATATTCAACCAGCAAATGCCTGTTGTTGCTTTCAACACCCAGAGGGAAAAGACTTGAATCTTTACCGGAATTCGGTACATTAGGAAACCAGCGTTTCATCTTACCTAAAACAAATCCGTCTGTATAACTCAACGAGCCAATGGATGAGGCCGATGTGCCTAATTCTAGTGTGTTTACTCCGGTTTCAATATTGCCGGAAGTCATATTCAGAACATTGCCTACGGTAAGATCAGATGTCATTTTGATGCCTGATGCGTTGTTTAATATTAAATTATTAAAGTTACTCGTCCCGGCATATACGGTTTGTTGTGTGGTGTCGTTAAATATTACGGTGCCGTTACCAGCTGTATATGTGCCGTTGTTGGTCCAGTTGCCGGCAAAATTTATTATAGGAGAGTATCCCGCACAAGAAACTATACCTTTATTTACACCATCACCTGGACCTATAATCATTTCGCCGATATTTATTGCAGTGGTAGTATTGTTAAAGAAATTAACAGTAGCCGGGGTTCCCCAATTTGCAATTACCATTTTTGGAATAGTGAGCATTCCTCCTGTCATTTCGTAAACTGCGTTAATATCAGCGGTAAGACTACCACTGGCGTTTTCTATGATAATATCGCCTCCGGTTTGGATTAATTTGCCTTGCTTTAATGCACCTATATTAATATCATTCGAAGACCATTTAATTGTACCATTTGAAATAGTTACAATTGGCACAAATTCATCTGCACAATACATGCCTATATCAATATATCCAGAATTCGAAGATGATAGTACTTTATCATTCACATTTGTTAGATTAAAATAACCGTCTATATAACAATCTTTAGCAGTTAATGTATGGCCACCCAGACCGTTCATGGTGGGTGTATTAGGCTCATATCCAAATTGAAACGTGTTTGTTAACGTAATATCAGAATTCATTGTAAAATTGCCTGTACTCCCTACATCAATATTATAAAAGGTTCCTTTTTCTGGATCAGATGTTATGGTATTGTCTGTTCCCAAAAAGGTAACTTTTCCGGAACCGGAATTAAACGTTCCGTTGTTGGTCCAGTTGCCTTTGATATCTATGCTTCCCGTACCAGTACCACTTGTTATCGTGCCATCATTCGTAAGGCTGCCATTTACGGTTAACTTTTTTCCATCGTTGATGGTTAAAGCCCCTGTGGAAGTTACGGTAAGATTATTGCATACAGCTCCTGCGCTTGTTGCTGTTGGCTGTTGATCGATGCAGGTACCGGTAGTAATAAATACGTTATCGCTAGCGGAAGGCATATTAGAAACTGTAGAATAGGTGCCCGGGGTTCCGGAAGTGTACTTTACCCAATTGCCGGCTTCTTCCCAAGTGGTTGTTCCTGCAGCGCCCGACCACACATAATTATTATTACCGGGTGTTACATCAGCTACAATAGGATTTACCGTAACATGCAACGCTACGGAATTGTTGTAAAGGGTAGCAACATCAGATTCCGATAATTTGGTATTATAAATGCGAAAATCATCAATAGTACCTTTAAAATGATCTCCTTGTGGACGTTTACCTATTGTTGAGACGTTACTGTTCCATGTCCAATAATTAGAAGCCCCGGATGCTGGTATCTGCTCTCCATTTAGCCAAAAAGTTGAATTTAGTGAAGCATCATAGGTAACAACTATATGATTCCAGGCATCATCTACCCAAGAATTACCACAGGCAAAAGTAGGTTTACTTTGCCCACTACCACCAACTGTAACAATAAAAGAATTGTTTCCGCCACTAGGATATATACCCAATCCAATTTTTGAAACATAATGTCCAAAAATAATCTCATTCCCATTACCACTAGTAAAAGAACCTTTAACCCAACATGCAATGGAAGCGGGCACAGCAGCCAAAATATCATCATCTAAAGTATTCCCCAAATCTATATAACTACTAGTTCCATCAAAGCTATACGCCCCGCCATTTACTCCATTTGAGGTCCATACCGGGGAAGTGGCTAATGCTATAGTGCCGTTGTTATTGTTGGGGGAATAATCGGTTACAGTGGCAGTTGGCCTTGTATTATTAACAAATTGGGTAGCATGGTCTTTCTGCTCAAGCTGCAAATCCCTCACATAAAATGAAAATACATCAGCAGCTGTGCCATTATTTTGAACACCCTCTATATTTCCACATGTTTGTGCATCTGCAGTAAAAGATTTGCTTACATATTGCCAGTTATCATTACCATTTATCGGTATATCTGAACCTGCAATAGAGCCACCAGTTGTACAGTTTCGCATTCTAAAACTAATTTGTTTACCCGAAGGTATCCATGCTTTTAAACTAAAAGTATATGTTACGCCATTTGTGCAGGAACCACCTGAGCTAGAAATAAATCCATTATAGTAACCATCATTCAAGGTAGTAACTTTGTACGAGTTATATGTTTTTTCATAATTATTCGGTGTAATCGTTCCGCTCCAATAACCTGCCATGCCTCCAGAACCACATATAGCAGTTGCATAAGGCAATAAATTTGTTGTCGGTTCCTGTGGGTCGTCAAAGGTATAATTCAGTTTTAGATTGCCTGATGCTGGTGCTTCTTCTGTTGAATACACCGTGCCGCATTGATTTACAGCCATTCTGCGGTAATAGGTGTTTGCAGTAAGTGGTGATGTTTCGGTGTAAGATGATGCAGTGGCTCCTACAATATTGCTCCATGGGCCGGTGGGGCTTGTGGCTGTTTGCCACTGGTAAGTAAACGAACCTATGCCGCCGCTTGCTTCATCGCCTGTAAATTGAGCAGGAGTAGTATTATTGCATATAGTTTGATTGGCACTTATGGCTCCCGGCTCAAGCGGGTTTGCAGTTATAGTTACTGCATCCTCAACGCTGCATCCCCCGGCAGAAGCTGTCATGGTATATGTGGTAGTGCTTGCGGGCGATGCCGTGGGGTTGGCGATGTTAGTGGTGCTTAAGCCGGTAGCGGGAGACCAGGAGTAAGTAACAGTTTGATAAGTATAGTACACCGTTATTTCGAAGGTATTATTATCAACTTTATTATAACCTGCATTACATCCCGATCCCGATGAACCCCAAGTTCTAAAAGCATGAAGTCTAAAGTTAATTGTACCACCACCAGTTACACCATTTGCTATGGTAAGATTTGTTCTAGAATAACTAAACTGTCCACTACTATTGTCGGAGCCATTATAAATTGAAGTTTCTTTAGAACCACCTGGAGATGTACACTCTAAATAACTCCTTTGCTCGCTCATATATGCGTTATTTGTACTTGACGCTGTCATTTTATAACTCACATCAACTCCTGTAATAGTTGCACCAACAGGGATATCAACACTAAGATTTACTGGACAACTTGAATTAGTAGATGTTGATGGACTAGAATTAAATTCTGTTGAATTATCGCCGTGTGTGAAAGTTGCACTTGTCGAACTACTAATTGTTGGTCCAGTAGCACTCCCCTGCAACTGTGTGCTGCTGCCGCTGCAGATGGTAGCATCGGTGCCGGCGGAAACATTAGTTGGTAGTGGTTTAATAGTTTGCGTACCTGAAACATATGCAGAGTTCCCCGAGCATGTTGTTGCACCATAAGTACAATTGATACTTCCAGGGTTGTCATGGAACCAAAAACAATTTTCATAAACCGCACTAAAAGTTAAATTATTTGAACCCGAAGCAGAAGGTGCAGTCATAGTAAGTGAGTAAGTTGCTGTAGAACCCGGGGCAAGATTATTTGCGTCGCACCTCACATAAAAGTCAGCATCCGCATTCCATTTACAGCCGATATTGATTTCAGGGCTACCATTGGTCCATGTGGCCGTGCCAACATTTTTTACGGTCACTGTCACGCTGCGCGTTTCACCGGCACACCATGAATTTGATCCAAGGTTCATAGAAACAAACTGTGCTTTATAGGCTGCAGGGCAAGCATTTACTGTTATTGCTGACACACCATCACACCAATTGTCCGTACAGTCACCATTTAAATAAAAATAGTACATAGTACCATTATAATTATTAGGGCCTGCATCAATAAGTGGCATTTCATAATTATCTCCACATGATATTCCTTGATTAAAATGATAACAAAGAACAAGGCCTGATGCTACTGAACAGGTTTCTGAGAACATAGAATTTTGAATTTCTTGCTGAGACAATGCTCTGCTCCAGACCCTGAATTCATCAATTTTACCCTCAAGATATTCACTTGTCTCGTCAATACTCCTGTCTCCAATCGCTAACGTATGGTTTGCGTCGAACAATAGTGGCGTACCTGAATATGTGCCTGTATTATACGCTACGAGTGTTCCACTGGTATTATGAACATACACTGTCCAACTTGTTGGTGTCACAACATAAGCGATATGATACCATGTATCAGCTGAATAGGCATAAGTAACATCCGCAGCTGTGGTAAGCCATGAACTACCATCTCCAATATCACCATGAATTTTTCCGTTGTCGAATTTCATATCAAAGCTTTGATCGCCACTATATCTGCTTCCACAAATTGCATACACATCTTCATTTGAAGACACCTGAGCCCAACATTCTACAGTAAAGGTGCCTAATAAACTTGCACTTCCTGTATTAACTTTTACATAATCACCACCTCTAAAATCTAATGCATTATTAGGAGGTACAACACAGCTTATAGTTGCCTGCCATCCAGAAGAAACAACACCTCCATCTGAATAAAAGTAAAAGGTTAATTGTCCGGTTTGTGTTGCAGTGATAGTTCCAGGCGAAGTATTACCATCATATTCACCAATCAATGGATAAGTATTATCAGGTCCATCATAAATGTATAAATAATCATATCCACTTTCTGTGGAGAAGGACGAAAAAGCAAATTGTAACATTTGCCCTGCCGTACCAGGAGTAAATGTTTGTGTTATACTCACACTATTACCGTAATCTCCTGTTCCGCCAGGATCATAATAGGTACCATCGCATGTGGTTATGGGATTAGCACTCATGTAATATGTTTGCCCGAAAGAAAGCGAGACAAAAAAAATTACGAAAGCTGATAGTAAAATTAGCTTTTTCATATTTACGATTTATTTTTTAATAAAACCAGATAATAATTTTTACTGTTTACCATTATTCAATTTTAATAATATCAGTCTTTTAAAAGATAGTTTAATAAATAAAATATAATAATAACCTGTTGTGCTATTAACATGCGAGAGCAAATTTTAAGATGATTAATGGGTTTATTGTTTTGAAAATTAATAAATTGTAATAATGTAAGAGCAGCGATTTTAGAAAGGATCCGAATAGTGAGTCCAGCGAACGATTTAGCATAATTACGTTTAAGCATA
>JALOBU010000043.1 GCA_023228145.1 Bacteroidales bacterium
TATGACTACAATTACAAAAGACCTCACAAGTCTTTGGGATATAAAACACCGATGATGGTATTAAATGAAAAAAATGTATTTTTGAAACTCTAAGATTGAATGGCCCGAAAAAAAGGGAAGCTTACAATTTTACCTGAACATATTGTTGAGATAAAGAGAAAAATGAAAGAATTATTTAGCATTCAATAGTTAAAACCATGTCCAAGCAAAAATCACATCACGTAGTCCCTAATCCCGATGGTGGTTGGGATGTAAAAAAAGCAGGGGCAGAAAGTGCCGGTAAACAAATCGAAACGGAACAGTATGCAATTGAAGGCAGGAATGAATAAGCCAAAATGAATAAACTTTAGATGAACATTAGATGAAAATTAGATAAACATTAGATAAACTTTAGATGATCTTTAAAAGGTCTTTGGTAGGTCTTTGGTAGGTCTTTAGATAGTTTTAAGGATGAACCCTAAAAGATTATTAGATGAAAATAATACGAATGCAACTGCAACTGTCCAGAAATAATATCACAGTATTTTTTTCTATCAAACTGACAATGCAATAATTAAAATTATGACAATAGAACAATTAAAAAAACTAAAAGAGTCTGAAGATAAAGTCGAGTTCAAAGAGGCAAAAGGTGGTAACTATGCATACAACGGCGGCTCGCGTATCAATCCTAAAGAACGCCGTAAATGTATACTAGGATACGTCACCGCTTTCGCAAACGATGGTGGCGGATTTCTTGTTTTTGGCATTCATGATAAACATCCTCATAAGGTGGTTGGCACAACTCAATGCACCGGTGCTGTTGGTAAAATGGAACAAGATGTTTACCGAGATACCAAAATCAGGGTAAATGCCTTTGAATTGTTTGACGAAAATGGTCTTCGTGTTTTGGTAATCGAAATCCCTGGGCGCCCAATCGGAAAGGTATATAAATTCGAAGATGTGCCCCTCATGCGAGTTGGGGAGGAGTTACTTCCTATGTCCGATGAATATTACCGGAAAATAATAAATGAAACGGAACCGGATTTCTCAGCTTCTATCTGTAAACATTTGTCTATTGCTGATCTTGATGTAAAGGCAATTGATATATTAAAGAATAAGTACGCTTCAAAAAAGCAAAATCCCTCTTTTCGCTCACTTTCTACAGAACAGGTCTTATCAGACTTGAATTTAATGATTGACGCAAAACTTACTTATGCTGCATTAATCCTTCTCGGTTCTCCAAAACCTATTAGTAAATATCTGCCTCAGGCATCAGTTATTATTGAATATAGAAAATCGCTTACGCAAATATCTTATGATGCACGCATTGAATATTGCGAATCATTGTTCACTGCAATTGATAAAATATGGGCCTATATTAACCAGCCCTTATCCAATCCTAACGAGCATTTTCAGCAAGGTCCGTATATCATCAATATACAACGTTTCAACGAAGAAGTAGTTCGTGAAGCTATTCTTAATGCTATCGCTCACCGTGATTATCATCTTTCCAGCAGTGTGGTCTTGAAACTATTTCCGGAAAAACTTATTGTTCTTAATCCTGGCGGTTTCCCGCTTGGTGTTACCAAAGAAAATATTTTATCCGTTTCTAGTATGCCTCGAAATAGGCTTCTTGCTGAAACACTTGAAAAAACAGGCCTGGTTGAACGATCAAGCCAGGGTGTGGATAAAATGTTTAAAATTATGCTCTCTGAGTCTAAACCCGAACCTGACTTCACCAACACAGATGACTTTCAGGTTGAGCTGGATTTACTCGGTAATATTAGGGATATTAATTTTGCTTTTTTTATTAATGAAGAACAAAAGCTGAGAGATAAAGATAACCAACTTGGCGTTTTTGACATTATTGCTCTTGATAAAGTCAGGCAAGGTCTTACTGCCGATAAACTTCAACCAGCCATTTTAGAAAAGTTGATAAATGAAAAGCTTATCGGGCACATAGGTTCACCCGCTAGTGGTAGATTAATATTATCTGAAAAATATTATGAAATATCAAGGCAGTTATCTACTGTCAGGGGTTATAAACAACAAGAACTTCAGGCCATAATCAGTTGTTTTGATAATTTTTCAGAAATTAAGATGGGTGCCTTTGTTGATGTCTTTAAAAATACATTGTCTAGGCCAAAAGTAAAATACCTGGTTGATAAGCTTTGTAAAGATGGAGTTTTATTGCAATCAGGCAAAGGAGCAGGGGTTACATATAACCTTGCATCTTCTTTTGCTAAAGCTACTGATAAAGTAAGTGCTGTTATTGATTATCTTAAATCTTTAACTTAATTCATTACTATGGCTGCTTTTGATGCTCCAATTTATGCTGTTTTTTCTCCAATTCCTCATCATGTTCTTGTATATGTTGCACATAATCAAGCGCATGCTGGTTGTTTCCATGCTCCAATATCTTCATCGTTACGTGCAGCGTGTGCTTCTGATGCTCCAATTAGTACTGCTTTTTCTCCAAATAAACGATCTTTTGTTATTGCTAAATTTTCTTATGTTATTGATTGTGTAGTAAATGCAACAGAAATCGATACTCATGTATTATTATCTGATGCTCCAAATGGTTTCCCAATTATTTCAAAAGGCCTTAATACCTAATATTTATGGAAGTCCCCTCATTCATCGAAGACCACATTTCTCAGGTGCCTGCCCTGCAGTTGCTCATGAAAATGGGGTATCAATACCTCACTCCAGATCAGGCACTTGATGCCCGTGGTGGCCGCAGCAGCAACGTACTGCTCGAAACCATCCTCAGGCAACAGTTGCAGAAAATAAACAGCATTATATACAAGGACAAAGAATTTGAATTTTCTGATGCCAATATCAATGCCGCTGTGGTCGCCTTGCGCGACTTACCCTTGCAGGATGGCTACCTTGTTGCAAACCAATATTTCTATGACCTTGTTACGCTGGGTAAAAGTTTCGAGCAAAACATTTTGGGCGATAAAAAGAGTTTTTCCTTCAAATATATTGACTGGAAAAGACCTGAAAACAATGTCTTTCATATTACCGAAGAATTCAGCGTAATGCGCCATGGCCGCAACGATCATTACCGTCCCGATATCGTTTTATTTGTCAATGGCATCCCTATGGTCGTCATTGAGTGTAAAAGCCCAATAATTAAAGAACCTCTAGATAAAGCATTAGAACAACACATGCGTAACCAACAGGATGATGGTATTCGCTCACTGTATCTTTATTCGAATATACTCATTGGGCTTGCGGTTCACGATGCCAAATTTGCCACCACAGCAACCCAAAAGGAATTTTGGAATATCTGGAAAGAAATGTTCTATTTAAAAGAAGAAGAGAAAAACTTCATTGAATCACTTTCTTCCTTAAAAAATAAGAATCTCCAGCCGGATGATAAAACGATACTGTTTTCTGAGAGGTACAGATCTGTTTTAAAATATTTCGAAGAGCAATACAAAGAGGAGCAGCTACTTACAGAACAGGACAAATTGCTTTACTGTATTTGTAAGCCAGGTCGCTTACTCGAGCTCATGTACAATTTCATTGTTTTTGATGATGGAATAAAAAAAATTGCGCGCTACCAGCAATACTTTTCCGTCAAGCAGACTATGACCAAAATTTCAAAAACCGACATCAATGGTAAGCGCACCGGCGGTGTGATCTGGCATACACAGGGTAGCGGAAAATCCCTGACCATGGTTATGCTGGCACAGCAAATCGCAATGAATCCTGAAATTAAGAATCCTAAAATACTATTGGTAACCGACCGCATTGAGCTCGATGATCAGATCACGAATACTTTTAAAAAATGTGGTATGCCCGTAATTAATGCCAAAACAGGAAGGCATCTTGCTGACCTTATTGAAAGCAATACAGCAGAGATCATCACAACAGTAATAAACAAATTTGAAGCTGCTGTAAACCAGATTAAACCCGGATTGGATACAAAAGATACATTTATACTGGTGGATGAGGGCCATCGCAGTCAGTATGGCTCATTCAATATCAATATGCTCAAAGTATTTCCGGATGCCTGTTTTATCGCTTTCACAGGCACACCTTTAATGAAAAAAGAAAAGAATACTGCTGCTAAGTTTGGTGGTATTATTGACGAATATTCTATTGTCAAAGCAGTCGCTGACAAAGCGGTCGTTCCCTTGCTTTACGAAGGCAGGCACAACCTTTTCGATGTGAATGAAAAACCGCTGGATAGCTTCTTTGAAAAAGTTGCAGAACCGCTTACCCCTTATGGAAAAGCTGCCTTAAAAAGAAAATTTAGTACAAAAAGCCAGCTCAATAAAGCCGACCAGATAATTTATGCCCGGGCATGGGATATCTCTGAACATTTTTCTATTAATTTTCAGGGTACTGGTTTTAAAGGGCAGTTGGTAGCGCCATCAAAACTGATTGCCATTAAATACAAAAACTATTTTGATGAAATAGGAAAAGTGTACACGGATGTTCTTATTTCACCGCCCGATACAAGGGAAGGTGAAGAAGATGTTTTCGAGAAAATTGATGATAAAGTCAAGCTGTTTTGGAAAGCAATGATGGACAAATACGGCAATCCTGATAAGTATGAAAAAATGTTGATAAATGCATTCAAGAAGCAGGAATTTCCAGAAATAATAATTGTGGTTGATAAGCTATTGACTGGTTTTGATGCCCCGGTAAATACGGTAATGTATTTAACCCGCCAGTTAAGGGAACACTCCCTGTTGCAGGCAATTGCCCGTGTCAATCGCTTGCATCCGGGTAAAGATCATGGCTTTATTATTGATTATTTCGGCAATTTGGAAAATCTTGATGCAGCCCTTAACACCTATTCCGGCTTATCGGCTTTCGATAATGATGATTTGGATGGTACATTGGCCAATATAAGCGAAGAAATTGCTAAACTGCCTCAGGCACATTCCGAAGTATGGGATATTTTTAAAACAATTGCCAACAAATACGATGAAACAGCTTATGAAGAGTTGCTCTCTGATGAAGCAATAAGGCACAGTTTTTATGAAAAATTATCCGTATTTGGCCGCATACTGAAAATAGCATTGTCAAGTTTCGAATTTGTTACCAAAACCTCCGAAAATACTATTGATAAGTATAAGAAAGATGCAAGGTTTTTTCTTTCGCTGCGAATTTCTGTAAAACGCCGTTACTCCGATGAAGCAGATTATAAAGAATACGAACCTCAGGTGCAGAAACTAATCGACCAGCATATTTCCACCGAAGGAGAGATACTAAAAATAACACAATTGGTGGATATTTTCGACAAGGATCAGCGTGAAGCAGAAGTGGAGAAAATATCTGGTAAAGCAGCTAAAGCCGACCATATTGCCACCCGTACCTCAAAAGCAATCAGTATAAAAATGAATGAAGACCCTGTTTTCTATAAAAAATTATCACAACTTTTAAAGGAAACTATTGAAGATTATCATCGTCATCGGATCTCCGAAGCGGAATATTTTGCAAAAGCAAAAGAATATGAAGAAACATTCTTTTCAGGCAAACGCGCTGATATACCCATGTCCATCCAGGGTGACGATGTCAAAATAGCTTTTTACAACCTTGCCGTAGCTCTTTTAAGTGATATTGTGAAGCAATCGTCTTTAGATAAAACTGTTTTTGAAAAAATCGCAAAAGGTATTGATGAAATAATACAATCTATTATTTTCATCAATAGCGATCTTCTCGTTGATTGGCAAAACAACCGTGATGTTGAAGGTAAAATAAGAATCGCCATTGATGATTATTGCTTTGAACTTAAAAAAGAAAACAATTTTGAATGTCCGCTTCAAAAGATTGATGAGCTTATCGAAGAATGTCTGAAGGTCGCAAAACTCAAATACACTAAATGACAAAAACTTCTGCACACTATATTATTTACAGTAATCATAAAATAAATTTCTTGCTGCAATACAGTAATAGAAAAACCCTGGGCATTAAAGTCCTTCCAGATGCCTCAGTGCTTGTTACGGCTCCGGCTGGCAGCACAGTACCAGAAATATATAAAAAAATCAAATCTAAAGCTCTATGGATTCTTCGTCAACAGTTAAACTTTCAGCATTACCATCCATTCACTCCACCTAGAAAATACATTAATGGAGAAACTCACTTATACCTCGGCAGGCAATATAAACTTAAGATTTTTGAGTCTTGCGAAAACAGCATTGTTTTGTATAGGGGGCATATAATAATAAATGCCCAAATAACGCATTCGGACCATATTGAAAAATCCTTGAAGGAATGGTACAGAAATAAAGCAGCAAAAATATTTTTTGATGTACTTAATTCATCGTTTCCTAAATTCAGCAACTATAAAATTCCGTTTCCTGTTATACAGATTAGGTTTATGCCAAAACGTTGGGGTAGCTGCACCCCTTCAGGTAAAATTATCTTGAACCCGGAACTCATCAAAGCGCCCAAAGCCAGTATTGAATATGTAATAACCCACGAGCTCTGTCATTTGATTCATCCCAACCACACAAAGTCCTTTTTTAACCTTCAGCAAAAACTAATGCCCGACTGGAAGAAATGGAAACAGCGTCTTGAATATCACCTTGCATAATAAAACATTCTTAGATTCTCATCATAAGGTATATTATATTCTTCTCTTACGATTACTTCAAAAATCTTAATAAGCTTTTGTATTGATTCTTCATTGCAATCACTTGCATTTTGTCTCACAATTATTTCAGCATCTATTTTAAGTGTTCTAAGAGTCTTAATTTTTATTGATAATTTTTTAAATAACTCTTTCAGATTAATAGCACTTTCCAAATCTTTCTTTATCAGATACTCATTATTTTTAGTTGAATTGCTATCAATACAAAAATTGAAGTAATCTTTGCTAAGAAATAGTGCGAGTATATATCCAATATAACTTTTACTAAAATCACAATTCTCAGTTTTATTTATATTATCAGCAAATACGTCATCAATTACAAGGATATCTTTATGCTCTGTAAAGTATTTTTTGAAAAATAAACGGTAGGAGTCATTTTCATTGATTAGATTTATAAAGCTTTTATTGAAATTTTGAATTCCATTATTTATAATTTGCCGAACCCTTTCTCTTGATATTTTCAGCGAATCTCCGATTTTATGTAATGTTGGCTTACTAAAACCTTCACTAAATTTATTTAATAAAATAAATACGGAGTAATCCCTTGTACTCAAATAACTCGATGCTAATAACTTTATAAGAAAAAATGTTTCTATATTTTTATCTAGGTACTGCCTGTATATTGATTTAATCGGAAAAATATTTATTCCGAATGCGTTTTCAATATCATATATAAAATCTATATACTCATCCTGTATGCCAGATAAAGGCTCATCATCTTTTTCTATCTTATCAATTATTCTTTTTGATAGTTTTATTAATTCGTTATTTGATTTCCTCCCACAATTTCGCACATCTAAAAAATTTCTTTTTTCAGTATAATATTCTATCAACTTCTTTATAGTTTCTAAATCTTCATACTTTATTATATTTTTCGTTCTACTGCTCAATTTGTAAGCTTCCCTTTTTTTCGGGCCATTCAATCTTAGAGTTTCAAAAATACATTTTTTTCATTTAATACCATCATCGGTGTTTTATATCCCAAAGACTTGTGAGGTCTTTTGTAATTGTAGTCAT
>JALOBU010000044.1 GCA_023228145.1 Bacteroidales bacterium
CTGATTTTCTGTAAATCGTTTTGCTTTCATATAGCTAATTTAAAATTAAAATTCAATACGAAACGCCTCGCTGGCGCTTCGGCTAAACTCTAATCTCAAATGGCCGACTTTCAGGTAAGCTTACAAATTGTTCATATTCATCAAGACTTTCTACTTTTATTTTTGGGTTTACTTCCAAATTATTTGTTTCAAATTTTTTTAAAACAGTTTCAGTATAAAACTCTTGACCAAGAAATCTTTTGTTATGATTTTCTTTAACAATTTTCATCAAATACTCATTCGTTCTTCTTCCGGCTTTTTTAATATTGTCAAACTTTTTATGCTTTAAATAATATTCGATTATATCTAGAACATTATATATTTTCTCATTATTTAACACATTATATGTCCTAACATCAATTTTGCCTTCTTTCAATAATCTAAATATTGAAATTTCTTTTAACTCTGAATTTTTTTTGATTTGTTCATTATTTTCTGCTTCGTCAAAAGGGCTTGTCATTTTTATTTCCGGAAAAAAATTTGAATATTCATTTACAAGTGCGATTAAATCGTTATTTGAATTTCTCCCAACATTTCTTATTCTAATAAAAGTAAGATTTTCTTGATAATATTTAATTAATTCAGATAGGGTATAGATATTTGCATCTTCTAAAACATCATATAAACGAGTGTTTATTTTCCCTTCTAATAAAAGTTCCTTGATGTTTTTGTCCTCAAAGCTTAACTCTTTCTCTTCCATTATTAAAACTTTTTTCTCAAAAATATGAAAATTGGTTTATTTTTCTTAGTTATTCGAAGTTTTTTGCTTCGCATTATGTTTTTATTTCATTTTATTTTTTTAATGCAACCGGGACAAAATGCTCTTTGCACCCACGTATTTTGCCCGGGAGCTGTGGCATAGTTTACTCCGGAATGGTGGCATACTTTGCTCCGGAATAGTCAACCCGTCACCCCAAATTCTAAAATAAATACTTTTATTGATGCAAGTATCAAATAAAATTTATCACGACTAGAGATACAATTGATATTATTATCCAGAGTGTTACACCTTGAAGAAGAGGTCTGAAACCAACCGATTTCAAAATTGTTTTTGATAATCCACTACCTATTAGAAACAATGTCAGGGTTAACCCGGCTTTTGCAATATTTACAATAATATAATTATATTGTTGTATAAACGGAAAATATGAATTTAGAAACATTGCTATTATAAATAATCCAATAAAATATGGAATTTTTATTTTACTTTTTTTATTTTTAAAAATAAAGGTTGATAAAAATGCGATGGGTATTATCCATAAAGCTCTTGTTAACTTTACTGTTGTAGCAACTTCCAAAGCTGTATTACCATATTTGCATGCAGCGCCAACTACCGAACTGGTATCATGTATTGCTATTGCACACCATAAACCAAATTGAGTTTGTGATAAATTTAATTTATGCCCGATTACAGGGAAAATAAACAAGGCAATAGAATTAAGAATAAATATTGTACCCAATGCAACCGAAATTTGCTTCTCTTCAGCTTTTATCACGGGCGAAATTGCTGCAATAGCACTTCCACCACAAATTGCTGTTCCTGATGAAATCAAATAAGATGTTTTCTTTTCTACTTTAAAAATTTTACTTAACAAGAATCCTATTACCAACGTTCCAATTATTGAAAAAACGGTAAACAAAACGCCTGTTTTACCGGCATTTATCGCACTAGTTACATTCATACCAAAACCAAGTCCGACAACAGAAATTTGCAACAAAATATGGGTAGCTTTGTGACTTAAATGTTTGAATGGATTTCCAATAAATAACGCAATAAATAAACCAAGTAACAAAGCTATTGGTGGTGAAGCAAATGGTGATAAACTAAAAATGATTGCAATAATAAAAATTAGTTCTCTAATTGTTATTCTAATGCCAAAGAACTTTTTTTGTACAGTTTGTTCATCAGTTTTTTTTATTCCGTTTTCCATGACGTTGCTTTGTTAATTTATAAATAATTTTGTCGTTTAATAACAGCACAAAATTCAGCAAAAACAAAATGTCAAAGAAATCGTTTTTATTTATGCTATATTACTTAAAATTATAATGACTTGCAAATCGCATAAAAAAATCAGGTAAACTTTCGGCTTCTCCATGCTTTTGAATGAAATAAAAGTATCGTTCGATGTTAAGACCGTTTACATCAATAATACAACATTCATTATTGTGAAGTTCTTTTAATATTGAATGAATTGAAAGAAACGCCAACGTATTTGAATTTAATAAATATGATTTTATACTTTCGGTACTTCCTAATTGCATTTCAATGTTCAACTGAGATATTTTTATCCCAAACGGTTTTAAATTGTACGCAATTACTTCTAGCGTTCCTGAACCGGGTTCTCGTAATAATATAGGGATTTTTAGTAGTTCATCAAGTTCAATAGTTTGTCTTTTTGCCAGTGGATTTTTTGTACTTGCAACTAATACCAATTCATCTTTTACAAATTCAGTATATTTGAATAATGAATTCTTTGATTGACCTTCAATTATTCCAAGGTCAATATCATTGTTTTGTAAAAAATGTTCAATTTGTTCGGTATTATTATTAAAAAGTGTAATTTTTATGTCTTTAAATTTCTGGTGAAAAGTTGCCAATACAGGCGATAAAACGTATTGAGCAATCGTAGTGCTTGCTCCAATCCGCAATATTCCACTATGTCTTTGAGTAAGACTATTTATTTCAAATTCCAGGTTGCGATAAATTGCAAACAATTGGTCAGAATATTGCAATAAGGTTTCACCTGCTTGTGTCAGTTTTATTTTAGTGCCGTTTCGTTCAAATAATTTTACTTTGTAATGATTTTCAATTTCTTGAATATGTTTAGTAATTGCAGGTTGAGTAATATACAATTCTTCCGCAGCTTTTGTAAAATTAAGTCGTTTTGCAACCGTGTTAAAAACCTTTAATCGAAAATCAAACATATATTAAACCTATATTTATTGTATTAAATTTCAAAGTATATCAAACATGTTTTGTATTCATTTTTCTGTTTTGATAACCGCTAACTATTGGCTTGCTGTAAGTCCATTTACAAACGCTTACAAACGTATTTTTTTCAAATATAAAAAATTTTATCTACCAAATTTTGTTTATTGTATTTTTTTTGCCCGCCGGGACAAAATGCACTTTGCACCCACGTATTTTGCCCGGCTGCCGGATCGCTATTTTTGTAAGAATAGTATCGTAGCAGCTTTAACATAATAGGAGTTATAAAACAGGCAGGCATAAGCAGCAGGGTCACAAGGTAAACGATAGCTTCGCCGCTGGGCGAGTTGAACATGGGTGCTGCCTGTCAGTTATAACTTATATTATGTAAAATTGCCGCACCTTCCGCCACCCACAAAAGCCATCCCACAACAAACCTTTAATATTGAACTTCTCGGGCTGTCATAGTTTTTGCCAAGCCCTATAGTATCGGTTTCCCCATCCTAATATAAAATCAGCAGGGCAGTGCCTTCCCGGACACAAATACATAAGCAGCAATGGTCTTTCCCATAATAAAAAAAATTATACCCTCTCCGTCGTAAAGGCATTATCAGTTCATTCATTACACCTGCATTCCATTCCGCTGACGCTTCCACTACGTTTCAGCAACGCTGCATTTCATTTCGATTTCGTTCATTTCACTCATAATGGCAAGTTATGCATTAGGCGCGGGCGAACTAATGCATTAGTTGACATTATCCCGCCTTAGAAAATGTTTCCCGGTTTATCGGGATTACATTTTCTTTGTCGATTGCACAAACATGAAAAATGTTTTGTGCAATAGTGGATAATTGCATTTGCACACAAGCCAACAAAACCTTTCGGCGGTATTGCAGCTTATTCCTTTGTGGCTGCCAATGCTGCCCGCTGATTTTATGCCCTCAGCACACCGATGCTCCCGCAGCACGTGCACAAAACTACGCCAGCCCTCATCAGGTTTCTGCCAACGCACCAATAATGTACTTCGTGATTTTTTTATCCCAAGCGCCCTGACCCTATGGTTTTGTCATGGTTTTTGTTAAGCCACGCTGCTGCATGCAAAGCTCTCTCACTTCGTTCCGCTACACCTCGACAGTCCGCTTCGCTACCTGATCTCGGTTACGCTCCTCTCAGTTCATTCGCTATACTTTCGCAGCCGCACATAATAAAGCTGCTCCGTACCTCCGACAGCTATATTATTTTTCCCGACACACAACAAAAAACCACGCCAAAACCGCCATCGCTGCCACCAACCCCCACCCAACCACCCTTAAATACAGGTAATACAATCTTTATAGGATTGTGAGCTTAAAAGAATTTTCTGTTTTTTGTTGATTTAATTCCTGTATGTGTCTTTTTTGAAAAGCCTTTTAATCCAGCTAAAATGTTGAATTAAATGTACTATGATCAAAATAGAAAGTACAATGCCCAGCTTGTCGTGGATTTCAATAACATGCTTTGCCTGTAATTTATCTTCAATAAAAAACCAGGATATAATTGAGGTAATCGTTGCCAATAAAAAAATAATGCTCAGCCAAAGGCTATTCTTTTTTACTCTGGTTCCGTTTTTTAATCTTCTTTTTGTAAATGCCATTTTCAACCAGTTCCAGTGCAGATAAAGGTGTAATAATATCGTTATAATGCTTATTACAGCACATGCTTTATGAAGTATCAGCCAGTCGGCTCTGTCTAATCCCCATACAGCACAACTGTCATTATATCTTTTCATGTGATAATTGAGCTGTATTAAAAGTCCAGTAAAGGCCAATAATGAAACAGGCAGCAACGATATTAAATTTATCCAGAAATTAAATTTGGCTTTTCTTATTTTTAGGGTCATATCATTTTTTAATTATAACTTCTAATATTTGCTATCTGACCTTCCTTTAGTAGCAATGCTTTTGCAGATACTTCTCTTTTTACAAATTCTGTCTCAACTTCTTTAAACCTTTTGTCTTTACGGAGGAATGCTCTGATTTCTTCAAAATTCATAGCAGTAACGTTTTATTTAAGTTCCAAAAATAATAAAACAAAATGTTACTATCATAAAAGGTTGTATTTCCTTTTATTACTTGTATCTCAGCGGTATCATTAATAAAACCTTATGCAAAGATAAGCTGCCACCGCTCTTGCAAGGTCAAGCAAGTTTTGCAAAAAAAATCTCCACACTCCTGCTTTTATAGGACTTTTTTATAGTGGCAGGAGGTAGTATTTTTTTTGCAAAAACCTTGCAATTCAGCCCGCACACGCGCTTTTTTGCTGCATACAGGTTTCATTAATGATATATTTTTTCTATTAGCGGGGCGACAGCCCTGCCATTTTGCGCTGAAAAACTTTTCATTACTTATCAACAGTACTGTTAAAAGGGTAATCCGAAGCAAGACACTCCATAAACTACGATTACCAAGCATTTCAGCCGTTAAAACTTCTAAAACCCCCGTTTTCATTGTAAATTTGTAGTAAACAAATAAAATAAATATCATGATACACAACATCGCAAACTTCGTCATTGGAACGGCATCAACAGCAGGTGCAGCCACTGCACTTTCAGAAATTGATCCCGGACAATTCGGCTCCCTGGGTGATCTGATAAAATATCTGATTAGCATAATAGGAGGAATCCTGGCTACCGTGATCATCAACCTTTTGAAGAAGAAATTCCCGGAATGGTTTGATAAGCAGAAAAAAGCAAAAACGAATTAATTCCATATCATCTCCATATCAAGCCCACTTAATTTTTATGTAATCAACCCCAAATCCAATTAATAACCCCTAAACCCCAAAATCATGGCAATTGTTCAAAACCCCATCACCGGCAGAACCAAACAGAAATTTGCGTCAGCCGTCTTCTCCAAACAGTTCGGAAAGAACACAATGAGAAGTAAACCCATCGAAGTTAAAAACCCCAGAACACCGGAGCAGGTAAATCAGCGGAACAAGTTCTCCCTGATGATCGCCCTGGCACGACAGCTTCTGGGAATGCTCCGTCTTTCTTTCAAAAACATGGCTGTAAGCATGTCGGCCTTCAATTCTTTTGTGGCCTCCAACATCAAAACCGCCATCACGGGTACCCCGGGCAGCTATACAATCGATTATTCCCTGCTTGTCATCTCCAAAGGCCCGTTGTTTAAAACCTCGAATATCACGGCCGGAAATGAACTGGCCAGCAAGGTGAAAAGAACCTGGGCACCTCCCATTGATCCGCTTGATTCGGCAAATCTCGACCTGTTATATGCCGCAGCTTACAACGAAGACAAAAATGAATGGTTTTTCGGCCCCACCGCCACCACCAGGCAGACCGGCCTCGATCAACAGGATGTCCCCGCCACATGGTCAAGTGACACGGTTCATGTTTATTCCTTTTTTGTAAGCCCTGATGGTGCACAATGCAGCGACAGCGTTTACAGCGGAACCGTGGTAGTTCTTTAATCAATAATCATTGGCTGCACTTTAAAAGGGCTTTTCCTTCATGGAAAGCCCTTTTTTGTGGCCACACAAATAACATTAAAATAAACCTCAAAAAATTTACATCATGGCAACAGTAAAAAATGGTTTTCTCGGCGATGCCATTGGAAAGATCGGCAACGTAATTTTTCGCAAATGGAATTCCCTGATCACAGTATCAAAGTACCAGCCTCTGGTAAAAAACCCAAACACATTAGCGCAGCAGTTACAGCGACAGAAAATCAAAAACCTTTCACTGGCATTGCAACCATTCAAAGACAATGTAATTCCCCTGAACTTCAGGAACCGGAACGGCCGGTCGACTTCATGGGCCGAAGCCATCAAAGCAAATTACCCTATAGTTGATGAAAGCGGCAAGATCATTTTTCAAAACATGATTCTTTCATGTGGGTCCATGCTGCCCCCTTTGATTTTCAAGTTCGATTACAATCCCTTTATTGATATGTTTTATATCGAGTTTAGTACGGTCAATATGGGCGATATTGATTTCAACAGAATCAGGTTAACAGCAGTGGGCCGGTTGATATTTGATAATTCATTCAATACAGCCAATATCTGCAAACTGCCCTTTAAAAATCGCTTTTCCACTTACATTAATGAAATGTCTTTTCCTGACTGGCCATTGAATTTCGATTTCGACAATGCCTGGTCTGAGGGGATGCTTTTCTACAATATTATTAATGATCCTTTGCGTGATGTCCGGGCATACAATCCGGCCAATATTATCAACAGCCCTTCTGCAGGCGCTTATTTTAATACGGATTTTAAATTTGATAACTTT
>JALOBU010000045.1:0-313 GCA_023228145.1 Bacteroidales bacterium
GAGGGAGGTTGTGGCAGCGGATCGTCAATAGGTAGTGGAAATAGTGTTACCATTACCCGATCATTAACTTCTAATACTACTTATTATTGCCGGTGGGAATCGAATTCCTGCGGTAATAGTGGGTGTGCAAGTGCTACTGTTACTGTTATTTCCAACCCCACGGCACCCACAAGTGTTAGTGTATCACCTTCCACCATCTGTTCCGGCACTTCAACCGACTATACGCTTACCTATACTGGTGGTGACGCCGGTGGTAGCGGAGGAAAATTCTATTGGTACGAGGGTAGTTGTGGCGGAACCCCTGTTGCATCCA
>JALOBU010000045.1:323-6776 GCA_023228145.1 Bacteroidales bacterium
CAAACAATCAAGTAATTACACGAACCCTGACTTCAAGTACAACTTATTATGGCCGGTGGGAATCGAGTTCCTGCGGCAATTCTGCTTGCAAAGGTGCTACGGTAACTGTAGATTTAACAGCACCCACGTATGATGGTTATTCAAATGTTGGCGGTTACACGTATTATGACGGAACAAATTACTGGGTAAAAGGTGGCAATAAACTTACTATTGACATTAAACATAGCGATAATGTTGATGTAAAAACACAATATTTAACATTTTGCCATGACAACTGTACTCCAAATGGATGTGGTGACGCTCCCCATGAAATAAAATCATATAACACCGATGGCTCATTTACCGACTGGATGGCAAACGACTCGTATCTTAATATTACTGGTACCAGTATTGTTGCAGGTGGCTGGGGCAACACCACTATTACCAACCGATGGACAACAGAAGTTTCTGCTTCCTGCCCTGACTGGGATTGGTATCCTTATACTTATTTACATGATTGGTGCAGCAATGGTGTAGGATATACTGCTCTGGGTAAATGGATACGGGTGGATAATACAGCTCCGACACGTGATGTGGCATCCGTTAATGATGCCTGTTGGATAACCAATGGAACCAATGAATATACCATAACTATTGTTTCCACGGAACCTCGTAGCGGGTTCGGAGGCCCTTACGGCATGATGGCTCTGGTTAATTACTACTCAGGAGAAACAGATGCCGGAGGATATTTTGCATGGCATCCGAGTTCTTATGTCCATACCGAAAATCAAATGGCTTGTTCCGGAGGAGGATATGTTTCCAAATCAAGTTCCTGGGGAGGCGCCAGAATAGATCTGGTAAGTGCAACCACATCGACGATCGGTAATCAACGGACTGTAACATTTACTGTTCGGCCTCATAGTGATTATCTTGAATTGAATGGAACAAATAAAATTTGCATGTACACTTCCGACAATTGCTCCAATGAGGCCGGATGGACCGAATTTGCAACAAACTTCACAAGTATTAGAGTTCCGGCCACACCAACAGGAGCCACAGAAATATGTACAGGGGGCTCTGCCACATTGACCCGTGGAAATGCTCCTCCGTCCGGTGTCACTTATTATTGGCAGACATCTTCAACAGGTGAAAGCACTACATTAGGTTCAGGAGAGACTTTAGTGGATTCCCCTGGCTCAACAACCACTTATTATGTGCGTCCTTATTCAAGTTCCGGATGCTGGGGTCAAGCAAGTGCTGGTGTTACTGTAACAGTTAGTGCCGATCCTACGGCTCCCAGTCTAAATGTAGCAACTCCGGCCAGCGGCAACACCGTTTGTGTTGGTGCAACAGTAAGTGCAACATTCAATGCAGGCAGTGGCGGAGTTGATTGCGGCGATGAATATCAATACACAAACGGCGGCAGCTGGAGTTCTTACACCCCCGGCACTGAAATTACTGCATCTACTACTGGTACCAATGTTATTCAGATACAAACCCGCAGGGTATGTTCCGGCAATGGTTGTGACGGAGCCGGTGGAACCTGGGCAACCAAAGCCCAGTGGACGGTAGTAGCCGACCCAGATGTATCAGCCTCAGGAGCAACCACAATTTGCAGCGGCTTAACTGCTGATTTAACTTCTTCTGGTTCAAACGGAACCGGTACCATGTCGTATCAGTGGCAGTATTATGATGGAGCCACATGGGTGAACACCGGTACTAACAGCAATGAATTAACCACTCAGGCATTGGCCGGAACAACTGATTTCAGATGCCAGTATAGCGCAACAGGATTAGGATGCACAACAGCCACCTCTAATACAGTTACAGTAACCGTAAGTACTCCAGAGCCAGAAGGTTTACAATTGGGTGAGGACGATTATGTTTGGACAGGCGCCATTGATACTAAATGGGATGATGCCGACAACTGGATTTCATACAACGGGAGTACATTTAGCATCCCTGGTAATGTTCCTGCAGTTACGAACGATGTCTTTTTCACAACTTATGGGACTACTTGTGGAACTTCGACACCTGAGATATCGTCAGCCACCGGAAATTGCAAAGATATTACGATTGAATCGGGGCATGAACTTAAAATGTTGAGCGCTCAGATACTGAATGTTCAGGGCAACTGGAAAAATAATGGCACATTTACAGCAGGAAACGGAACAGTAACATTTAACGGCGCTGCACAACAAACCGTATATGCCGGGACGAGTAATTTTCATAATTTAACAATAAACAACTCATCAGGCATTGAAATGACATCTGACCTTACCGTAGGCAATGTTCTGAATATGACTTTAGGCAATATTGATGCAAAAACCAACGACAAGGTTCTTATTCTTGGTACTGCGACAGATAATCTGGGCACATTGGAATATACCAACGGCTACGTTTTAGGTAATATGAAACGCTGGTTTTCTAACACAACAAATTCCGATACTGCTTCAGGCCTGTTTCCCTTAGGTGTAGGCATCAACAACAGGCATTTGCTGGTTGAATATACAGATGCATCGAGCGGCGGTTCGCTGACTGCCTTTTTTAACGAAGCGTCTATGGGCTGGCCGGAGACGTGGATGGATATAGATAATGTTCCTATTATTCCTGCTGCAGGCGATTGTCCGGCATTTATAATTATGACATTGAGCGATGAGGGTTATTGGGACATAACACCCAGTACACCCAGTGACATGACTGGCGGAAAATATAATATTTCGCTGACCGGCGGAGGCATACAAACCATTAATAATCTTTGTAACTTAACAGCGCTGAAACGTGAAGGCGGTGGTGAATGGTACGAAGATGGAGATCATGTGCAGCCCACAGGTAGTACTTCAGCCCCTATTGTAAAAAGAGTAGGCGCTTCCGGTTGGAGCAACTGGGGCATGGGTGGTGGCGCATATAACCCGCTTCCAATAAACCTTTTAAGCTTTAATGCGGCATGCCAAAACAGGGAAGTAACAATAAACTGGACAACAGCCACCGAAACCAATAACGATTATTTTACCATTGAACGCAGCATAGATGCTCAGAAATGGAATGTGCTGACACAGATTGAAGGTGCCGGCAACAGCAATGCAATAAAGTATTACACAGTCCGTGATGATAATCCTTATGACGGCATATCGTATTACCGCCTGAAGCAGACGGATTATAACGGACAGTATGAATATTTTAACCCTGTTTCAGTGCGTTGCGATTCAGAGGAATCTACACCCATCATAAGTTATTATCCCAATCCTTTTACTTCGGAAGTAGTGATAGATATTCATAATCTGTCAGCCACCAAAGCATCCTTGGTAATTTACGACCTGCTGGGCAACAAGGTTTATGAAAATATCTTCAGTATGGTTGAGGAAATCAATAAAAAATTTACCATAGACCTTAACAGATTGCCTGTAGGGGTTTATATAGCAAGTTTTGTTACTGACGAATACAGCATTGTCAGCAGGATAGTTAAGCAGTTTTAATGTTATAAAAACTTTTGGCAGTTATATTAAAGTAAAAAAATCTGACCACATTATAGTTTTTAACACCCTATTAAAGGGCATCTCTAATAACCATGATCGGGCGCCTCTAAAAACAAAAAAGTTCGAGGCAGTCGAAGTTCTGAAAACCGCAGTGTACTGATCGTACATGAGGATTTGAAGAACGAAGACGAACGAAGAAATTTGAAGTTTTTAGAGGTGTCCTAAAACTTATAATTTCCATAGTATAATTAATTATGAATCATTTTCATTTAATAGCTGCAGTTAAACATGGCATTGGATTAATTTATATTATATAATCCCAAGTTTTTATAATAAATTGTATTTTAATTTTAATTCTTATTAAATTTGTTGCAGATCAAATATAATTCGACTTAACAGAATTCAAACTTTTGATATTAGTTATAATTCAATGATCCCAACAGAGTCTTACAGACAGAGAATTACATGGATAATAAATCAGCAATGTAATTTCCATTGCGAATACTGCACACAATGGCATAACAATGCGGAAGTATTAAAACCCATTGACATAAATAGGCTTTACCAGGGAATTAGCAGTTTAAAAGGCGACTGGCAATTTCATATTACGGGTGGGGAACCATTTCTTGAAAAGAATTTTATTAACATTTGTCAGGAAATCACACAAAAACATTTTTTATCATTAGCAACAAACCTGTCCACAAAAAATGTTTTCGATTTTGCTGATAAAATTGACCCTGGGAAAGTGGTGTTTATACTGACAGCAGTGCACATTACAGAACGAGAGAAGAATGATAAAGACCTTGGAAAGTTTATTGAAAAGATTGTAGGCCTTCAAAATAATGGTTTTAATATCGTAGCATATTATGTGGCGCACCCTTCTTTATTTAGCAGAATAAAATCTGATATAGAATATATTAAGTCTAAAGGTGTGCAAAAAATATGGATTAAGGTTTTTAATGGCTGGTATGAAAAAAAAATGTATCCTGACGCTTTTACACAGGAACAGAAATTTTTTTTAGAAAGCATGGAGGCAGATTATCTTGAAATTGAAATTCTGAACAGGCCTCATAAGTATCATGGACAACTTTGTCTTACTGGTCAACGACACTTTCTGATGGATAGGAATGGTAACCTTAAAAGATGTCATAGTACTTTAAAGAGCTATGGTAATTTTTTTCATAAATCAATATGGATTGATGATAAGCCTAGTCCTTGTCCGAAGAAAAAGTGTTTTGCCTGCCCATATGAAGGTATTGAAAACATACTTACTGGGAGAGGAAACTTTTTCACCGTTATGAAAGAGGATATCATTGAACAGTCATTATTATTTAAAAGGGATGGCTTTATGAAAAGATCTCAACAAATTTTAGTTGATATGTATCATTCTTTAAGTGGACCTCAAATTAATGAAAAAACCTCTGGAGGCCATAAATCACAAAATCAGCATCTCGTCTCAGATAAAACATAAAGAGCCCCCTTATTAAAGAGGGATTAATTTGAATTAGGGTAGTTTTTCATCAGTTTGTCATAAATTCGAAACAATTTTCCTGAATATTTATTTAAAGTCAGTTTTAAATGTTCCTTGGACGTAAAAATTGTGTTTTCCAGTTTTCTTTTACGCATTAGGACTTCTGCCTTGTCAAAGTCGGGGGTTTCGATCCAAACCTTACTTGCAGTTGAGAATAAACTTATTTCCGAAGTATTCGAAAATAAATCTTCAGGTAGGTAACCTTCCTGCACACATTTTTTAAACAATTTAGTGTTAGGGTATGGCTGGGCTATAAATGAATAGAATTTTATTTCCGGATAAATCTTTTTGATACGGGAATAAAATCTTAATGCATCAGAAAATCTTTCTTTGGTTTCTCCCGGATATCCGTTAATAGTAAAGATGTATGCCCTGATTTGATACTTTTTAAAAAGTCCGATTACTTCAAGCACATTATCAAGCTTGAGTTTCTTTCCCATTAAATCAAGCATTTCAGGGTTGCCGTGTTCCAATGCAATACAAATATCCCCGCAATTTGACTCTTTAAAAAGCTTTATAAGTTTTTCATTAAGGGTTTCAACTCTGAGACCGTTCGATGCCTGCCATGACAGGTATTGTTTCTTTTTGTTAATCTCTATGATACCATTTAATATCTCTTCTACCCTACCAGTATCTATGGTAAAATTGTCATCTTCAATTTCGAGGTTATTTACTTTATAATTATCTACCAGTTGATTAATTTCCTCTAAAACTCTCTGTGCCGAATATGGCCTCCATTTATATCCGCAAACATAATGGACTGAACAAAATTCACAGTCATAAGGGCATCCTCTTGATGTAATAATACTTGCGCTTCTTCTTTTTATATTGGCATCATTTCTTGGGGAATTATAAAGGTAGCTGTTAAAATCAATAAGTTCTCTGGCAGGCAAGGGAAAGATATCTATGTTTTTGGTAAAATAACTGGTTGCGTTTTTCAGGTCCGAATTCATATTTATTATCCAGGACGGCAATTCATGAGTTTGTTTTTGGAGGTAATCTATCAGGTGAAGCATGGGTTCTTCACCTTCGCCTAAAATAACAAAATCGGCTTTTGATGTAATAGCTAATTCGGGCTGAGTGCTTGGATAAACTCCTCCCAAAACAATGGGGATATTGCTGAATTTTATCTTTATTTTTTCGATAAGATTGTGTGCAATTTTTGCTAGATGCGAAAATGGAACGGAAATCCCTATTACCTCGACATCTTTTTCAATTTTTTCTATTATTTCTTCATCACTGAGCCCTACACGTAAATAGTTTTCTGTTTTAATAATCTTACTTATTCCTTCACCAAAAGCATCAATTACCAATACTTCATGATGATGCATTCTCAGAAAAGATGCGATCTGAAGTATTCCAAGGCAATGGGACATTTTTATATCTTTCTTGTCTTCAAATAAAAAAGGTATATTTATTACCAATACTTTCATGAATTTCAATAATAGGTGTTCAATACCAGCAACA
>JALOBU010000046.1 GCA_023228145.1 Bacteroidales bacterium
CAAGATAATTTAACGAAAGAAAATTTCACTTTTCGGTCGCCAATAAAAAGCATTATGAAAAGCCCTCTGGAGAAACTGATTTCAAAATGGAATATTTTACCGCACTAAACGTCAGAAGTCAGGATAAGCGGAATTATTTTTCTGGTTTTAATTATTTTCATTCTTTCATCATGGTGGAACTGGTGGTACGGCGGAAGTTTTTCATCAAGGGTGATGATCGATTACTTGCCGTTTTTTATGATTTTGCTTGCTTCAGCACTCAATCAAATCACACATAAAATAATTAAAGGCATTTTAGTTTTAATTGTTTTTTTTACAATTATTTTGAACCAGATTCAAACCTATCAATACAGATATAATGTTATTCATTATAAAAATATGAATAAAGACATGTATTGGGATAATTTCATGAGGATTGACAGACTTCTTTAATCATAGTGAGTTTCATCATAAAACAAATACTCATGCCTTGTTGCATTCAACTGATAAATCTCTTCAACAGGATTGCAAGAAAAGACTGTGGTTTCAGTGAGTACTCCGTCATCATTAAAAGTTCTTTCAATGCTTAAAATCAATATTCCTTCTTTATTATAATCCTCCTGCTTCACGGGGTTATTTTTTTCATCATAGGACATTTTAGTTGTTTTTACTGAAGTTACATCCTCTTCCGTGACCTCAAGAATATTCCCTTTATCATCCCTGGTATAAATCAATTTTTCCCTTAACCGACCCTGTGCATCGTAAATCAGAATTTTTTCACGCTCACCCTTTTGATTATAAAAATACTCTGTGGTGTATGAACTTCTTTCTTCACTTGTTATATGTTCATATAAAACGACATCCCCGTTTTCATGATAGGAATACTTATTCTCATGTTCCAAAACATTATCTTCACCAAATAGCTTTTCTGATATTAATTTATCTCCGTCATATTCAAAAACTTCCATTTCTTCAGTTTCACCTTCCGGATTCATCACCCTTCGTTCCAAAAGATTGCCCCGTTCATCATATTTAAAAGTTACATGGCTTTCGCCGCTTTCGGCATACACTATTTTTTCATTGGCACACAAATTCTTATCATCGAAAACAAAATAATGATGTTCGGCAATTTCATTTTCGTCAAAAAAGCATATTTCTTCAATACAATTATTTTTTTCATCGAATTTATAAAGAATGTGCTCATTAATATCGCCTGAATGATTGTAAGAAATTGATTTTACAAGGTTATTATTTTCATCATATTCTTTTTCTGAAGACAGGTGTGTCTCTTTTTCAAACCATTCGGTGGTTTCCGGGCTGGAAGGGTCTTCCATTGCATAAATAATAGTTTCTGAGGTAATTTTTTTAATCCGTTTATCCATGTTGATTTATATGTATTTTGTGGCGTAAGAATCCTAAACAAGTTTTTTCATTATAATTTCATGTGCTTTTTTTATAATTTCATTATGGTCAAAAGCAAGTCTGGGTAATGAATCCACATGAATCCATTTAATGGCTTTTGCATCGTCGCCAAATTTAAGTTTTACATCGGGGGTATTAAACCATGCAAAGTATATGACGCTTATGGAGCGGTATCGCGGATCCCTGCCGGGAGTTCCAACGGTAAACAACTGAATAAGCTTCTCACAGCTGATACCTGTTTCTTCATATAATTCCCTTTTGGCGGCATCTTCCAGGTCTTCGTCAATTTCAACAAATCCTCCGGGGAGCGCCCATTGGTCAATATAAGGGTCGTGCAGTCTTTGTATAAGTAATACTTCATGTGAGTTTCCGCTGACCTTAAAAACAACGATGTCAACGGTTACGGCAGGCATCGGATAATCATAAATATAGGGCATAGTTTATTATTGAGGTATCTTGTTTAAAAGCGTGTCAATATTAATACTTTTTCCGTGAGATACAAAAATTTTTCTTCCTCCGTTTTCTTTAATTTTTTGCCATGAAAGCCATATTTTTGGTTGATTTTCAGCAACTATGGGCATGTTTTTTAATCCCAGAAAATTTAAAATATTTATTGCGGCATCCCCCACAAACGCATTTCCGTTATCAAATACCAACCCTATGGAATCGGCAGTATGCCCTGGTAAACAAATTATCTTTGCAGGGGAACTAAGGGTTCCGGGTAAATTAGCATCCTCAGTAATGATATGTGTTTTTGATTTTTCAATCTTTACTCTCTCATTAATCTTTTCATGCAACAATTTGTTTTGCAATTTCATAACCGCCCTGATAAGTGATGTTGTCCCTTTCATAAGGGGATTGTTTTTACCTACCTCAATCCAGGGGACAGCGCTGGCATGAATTATTAGTTCTGCATTACTATCAAGCAAAATCCTGTTTAAAAACCCCGTGTGGTCGAGATGATGGTGGGTAAGAAAAACATATTTAATTTGCGACAGCTTGATATTCATGCAATCGATTTTTTTTCTGAATTCGCTGTACTTTTTTTTCGTTGAAGTATCTATAAGCAAATAATCATTCCCCGTTGAAATTAGGTAGCAATTGGTTATCCCCAAACGAATTATATGATATTGAATATTCATTTTCGATATCGTCCTGAAAAAAACAGGAATTTAAATTATCATATCAGGCATTTAACAAAGGAGGTCAGCTGTACTACTTTGCGTAGCTGATGGCCCTTGTTTCACGTATCACCGTTATTTTTATCTGCCCGGGATATGTCATTTCATTCTGAATCTTGTTTGAAATGTCGAAAGCAAGCTGATTGGCCTGGTTGTCGGTAACTTTTTCGGCACCAACAATGACGCGCAGTTCTCTTCCGGCTTGTATGGCATAAGTTTTCACCACACCGGGGTAAGAGAGTGCTAGTTCTTCAAGGTCTTTAAGCCTGTTTATATAAGACTCCACAATTTCACGCCTTGCACCGGGGCGTGCTCCCGATATCGCATCGCAAACCTGCACTATGGGAGCTATCAGCGTGGTCATTTCCACTTCCTCGTGGTGCGAACCTATAGCATTGCATATTTCCGGCTTTTCCTTGTATTTTTCTGCCAGGTTCATACCCAATATGGCATGAGGCAATTCAGGCTCATTATCAGGCACTTTGCCAATATCATGCAGCAAGCCGGCTCTTTTTGCCAGCTTAGGGTTTAGTCCCAGCTCTGAAGCCATGACGGCAGAGAGGTTGGCAACTTCACGGGAATGCTGCAGCAGGTTCTGCCCGTATGAGGAACGGTATTTCATTTTACCTATAAGGCGTATGAGTTCGTGATGTATTCCATGAACCCCTAGGTCAATGGTGGTGCGTTTTCCCACCTCAACGATTTCCTGCTCTATCTGTTTTTTAGTTTTTGCCACAATTTCTTCGATACGAGCCGGGTGTATTCTGCCGTCAGTAACCAGCTGATGCAGCGACAATCTGGCTATTTCGCGCCTCACAGGGTCAAAGCCGGAAATAATGATGGCATCAGGTGTGTCGTCAATAACTATTTCCACACCTATGGCAGCTTCAAGCGCCCGGATATTCCTGCCTTCACGGCCAATGATGCGCCCTTTGATTTCGTCATTATCTATGTTGAAAACGGATACTGAGTTTTCGATAGCATACTCTGCAGCCGTACGTTGAATGGTTTTAATTACAATTTTTTTGGCTTCCGTATGAGCGGTATCACGGGCTTCTTCGATGATTTCGCGAACGTGGTTGGCCGACTCGCTGATGGCTTTGGCTTTAAGCATTTCAATCAGCTGGGCTTTGGCTTCGGCAGCCGACAAACCGGCAATCACCTCGAGTTTTTCCACTTGTTTGGATTGCATTTGTTCTATTTCAGCTTGTTTCTTATTAAAAATATCCAACTGGTTGTTTAAATTTTCCCTGATGGTGGACAGCTCTTTTTCTTTACGGCTGAGTTCTTCTATTTTTTGAGATACGATAGCTTCTTTTTGCTTTATCCTGTTTTCGCTTTTCAGGATGTTATTGTTCCTTTCGTTGATAATCTTTTCGTGTTCAGATTTTAACTGAAGGTATTTTTCTTTAGCCTGAAGAATTTTGTCTTTTTTAATTACCTCAGCTTCATTCTGAGCCTCCCTGATGATGCGTTCCGATTTCTTCTCAATGGATTTCCGGATAATCAGTACGGAGAACAACACTCCCAGTAGTATTCCGCCTGCCGCTGCTATTGATATATAAATTATTGTCATCATGACGTATGTATTTATTTAGTTTATAATTATTTTAAATGAAAAACCCGCACTGAATTCAAGAGAGTTTAGAATAAACTCCAAAATGACATGTATAGGGCTACCTGTTTTGTTCGAACTTCTACCGTCCCGCAGGTTTCCCTGCGGAATTCTGCCATAGGCAGACTGAAGCCTGTTCTACCAATACAGAGATTACCCTAATTTGATAACGTTGAGTTTATCAAACAATGTTAATGAATCAATGCGGGTATATTTTTTTATTCAAAGAACGTTTACTTTTCGAGATGCATTTCAAGCTTTTTGTCAATCCCAAGTAATTTATCTCTCAGTTTGGTATTTTTAAATGATTCTAGTTGCTCATAATTCAGCGCACTTGAGGTATATTGCAATGCAATCATTGCCAGCAGGTCCTGTTTGTCTTTAAACATATAATTTCCTGCAAATTCCCTTATTTTATCGTTTATTAATAAAGCAGCTTTGCGCACGATTTCCTCTTCCTGTTTTTCAATAGTTAGTTTATAAATCCTTTCTGCTATTTTAACCGATATTGACAAATCACTCATAGTTCCCCCGGTATATTTTAATCACTTGTTTAACAAAGCAATGCATCTTTCAACTTCCCGCAAAAGTTCGTTAATTTTTAGTTTTGCTTTAGTTTTATTTTCTTCTCCTTCAATTGATTTTACAATAAGTAATACTTTGTTTTTTTCTTCTAAAAATTTTATGCTTTTGGTATTTTCCTCTTGTTTTTTTGTTAATATATCTAATTTAATTTTTAATTCATGATTCTCATTTTTAACCTTTTCTAACTGCTTAATCAATTGGTGTGTTTTGTATTCAATACCGGAAATCAATTCTGACAAATCGTCCATTTCACACCTGCAATTATTCTACAAAATTAATATATTAATCGCTTAAAAAGCAAATTTTTTAACTTTATTTTATAATTTTATTGGCTTAAAACTTTACAACCCATATATACATTATTATTTTGATGAACGAAGATTTGCTTCATTACATCTGGAGGTTTCAGCGCCTTTGTCCTAATTTACACACAACTGAAAACATCTCAATTTCAGTTGAATACCCCGGTCTGCCCAATCACGATGCCGGACCTGATTTTACACAGGCAAAAATACGTATCGGTACAACTCTTTGGGCAGGAAATATTGAAATTCACCTGAATTCATCAGACTGGTACTCGCACAGGCATTTTTTAAACAAAGCTTATAAGAACATTATTTTACACGTGGTATATAACCATGACAGAGATATTTTCGATGTTTCAGGGAACCTCATCCCTACCCTGGAACTTAAGAACTTTATGAATGAACACATCCTTGAAAACTATAAACGTTTTTCGGCCAATAAAAACAACATACCTTGTCAGAGCCTGTTAAAAAATATTGATTCTTTTAAAATATTTGCATGGCTCGAAAGCCAGGCAGTTGAAAGATTAAAATATAAGTCCGGGCATATTAAATCCAGTTTGAGCAAAACCACCAACGACTGGGAACAGGTTATTTACGAATTGCTGGCCGGGAATTTTGGGTTTAATGTCAATGCTGTCCCTTTCGAAATGCTTGCTAAATCGCTGGCATTTAAGTTGTTTGCCAAACACAAAAACCATCTTTTTCAGATTGAAGCCTTATTGTTCGGACAAGCTGGCATGTTGAATGATAATTTCACCGATGCGTATCCTGCAAACCTTAAAAAGGAATATGAATACCTTAGAAAAAAATATAAAATCCATCCCGTTGAAAAACATTTGTGGAAATTTTTAAGAATACGCCCCGGAAATTTTCCCACCATTCGCATTGCACAATTTGCTTCTTTTATTTCCAAAACAGACAACTTATGTTCAAAAATTATCGAAAAAGAAACTCCGGATGATTTTTACAAACTGATGAATGTGCATTGTTCCGAATATTGGGAAACCCATTACCTTTTTGACATCCCGTCTGTTAAAAAAGCCAAGCCTTTAGGCAGGGCAGCCATGAATCTGATTATCATCAACACCATAGTGCCTTTTATGTTTGTTTACGGGAAAGAAAAATCCATGCCGCATATCTGCGACAGGGCTCTGGATTTATTATCCGGATTGCCCCCCGAAAAAAACCATATTGTGAAACATTTTGAATCCTCTGGCTTTAAACCGCAAAATGCCCTGCAAACCCAGGCTTTGATACAACTATATAAAAATTATTGCCAGGCTAAAAAATGTTTGCACTGCGCTATTGGCGATGCTGTATTAACCCAAATTCCGCATTAAGAATTTTCTAATGCGTAGCATTAGGAATAAATAAGTATAATTAACTGTTTTTAAATAATTTATAATGTAAATTTTTAATACGGAATCGACAAAGTAAAT
>JALOBU010000047.1 GCA_023228145.1 Bacteroidales bacterium
TTAAAAACAGGGGCAAGGCTTCCGAATAATTGTTTTTTTCAAAAAAGTAGTTTGCATTTTCAAACAATATTGTGTAATTTTTATCCTGCGCAATGGATGCATAACAGATAAAAAAATAGATTAAAGTAAAAATTTTTTTCATAAGACAAAATTTTATTAACAATCAATGTCTATAAATAAAACTGAGTAAAATTAATACAAATATTAATTTATTTAGAAGTTTTCTAAAAAAAATTTTGATATAAATTACAAAATGAGTTACTTAATGCAAATCTTTTACATTTAATAAAACATTAAAATATTTTGATGGATTTGTATTGGATTTCCGGTATTTGGAGACGAGGCTTTCTTTTGTAAAGATAGCGCATAAAGTATTTGAAACATGATACAAATTGTCACGATATTCCGCAGGACATCCATCAAGTATTCCGGCCAGCACATTAAAACGGGGTGTTTCAGTCGTTAATCCGTAATCGTGCCACACAATTACAGAATTATTATCTTTAAGAAGTTTAAATGCGTTTTTAGTGTCACTGGCAATAACTTCTGTATGATGGTCGCCATCAATAAAAATCAAGTCGAATTTTTTATTAAGTGAAGAAAAATCAAAAGTCATAGAATTTGCCTGAATATGAGTAACATTAGGCAGGCCTTTTGAAAAAAAACGATGCATTTCGATATAGGAATCATCCATTCCAAGGTGCAGCATTTCTTCATCAGGAAGATTAATAGTGAAGCAGTTTTTAACCAGGGGGGATACATTGGCTGCGCTTTCCCCGCGCCAGGTCCCTATTTCAAGGTAATTCACCACATTATTTTTACGGCAAATTGCCCGGAGCAATGCCAGGTCGGTTGGTAGCGAAGAGCCTTCAAGAAAACTATAGGGTGTTACTTCTTCATGGCTATTAATAAAATTAGAAATATCTATTGTAGGCAAACCTGCTGACATATGATATTTCTTTTCAATATAATTCTGTTTCACAGTTTCGTCATCGCAGATAAGGTTCAGCAAATATGGTTTGCGTAAAATCAAGCCTACGGCCTTTAACGCTTTAAAGAAATTACTCATTTCAAAGTATTTTTATTCTTGTAAAAATATTGTTTTATCATGATATAGTAGCCGGAAAAATATTTAGGTAGAGGTAAAAGGGAGATGAGTTTTATTTTTGATTCACGGCAAAAATACCAGCTCACAAAAACCGTAGTAGCAAAATAAGAAAGGCTTGCAGTTGCAGCAGCACCAAAATATCCAAACCTGGGAATAAGAATATAGGAAAGTGCAATGGTAATAATTAAACCTATGCCTGAGCCAATGGTGTTGACATAATATTTACCGCTGCCTGAAAAATAATGGCCAAGTATCAGTGCGTTGACAAAAACTAAGATACCCGGTGCCACCAACCACATGATACGGTTTATGTCTGAAAAATCTTTGCCAAAAAGAAAAGTGTAAAAAGAAGATGGAAGTAAAACGATGGGAAGCAAAACAATAAATGTTACCAGTAAGCTGATACGCAGTAATTCGGCACTCAGGTTTTGATTGAATTTTTTGTCCTCGCTGTTGGCAATTTTTGAGTATTGAACCAAAGCCACGCTGCCGCTTATCATCCACACCGACTCAATCAGCGAGAGTCCATTGGAATATACCCCGACAGCTTTATATCCTGAAAATGACTCAAGGAAATAATAGCTTACCCTGAAACTCAGGAGTTGGGTGATGTGAGCCAGCTGGTTCATAAATCCATAACGGAAAAGCATTTTAATGGCTGTCGCTGACGGCATGTTGTTTACACTTGCTTTGGTAAAATAGGGGAATAAAAAAATCATGCTTACTGCGAATGTCAGCGCATAGGCAATATACAAAGAATAGATGTATGCATGGATATCAATATAATTTTCAATAATAAAGAAAAACAACAACGCAAGAAGAGTTAATAATACCTGTAGGAAACTAATGGTATTGGCCGCTTTGATGTTTTCTTTCCCGAGCAGCACCGAGCTGTTTACCGAAGTGAATGAGTTGAGTGCGGCAAGCGTAACTACATGAAAAATATATTTTGATTCAAGAAGCGGGAATGTCAAAAATACTCCTACGGCCAAAGCGCTGATAATAATACTCCAGATGTATGATGGGAAAAGGAGTTTTTTTAAAGGAAGTTTTGGTGATAAATAAACCAGTGAAGCGCCGCCTACTATGTTTGAAAACAATAATACCAGCGCGATAGTGGTTATGATAATGCCCTGTTCTCCTTTGCCACCGGCACCCAGGTATTGTGAAATAACTATTGCTATCAGCAAATTAATTATTGCCGAAGAGAGTCTGACACCGAAGGTTTTAAATATTTTTAGGAACACATTTTTTATGTTATATTATTTATGGAGTCAGAATTCAGGATGAAGAATTTAGAATGGAGTTACGATATGCTTCTATCAGTTTACTAACTTCTTCTGCCTTTTCAAGTAACGAATCATTTTTCCCATAATTTAAATCATTCGCTAATATAAAATAATACCGGCATTCTTCCAATGAGCCCTGTGCAATATTCATAAATCTAATTTTGTCTGGCTTGCCTCTTTTCTTAAATCCTTCAGCAATATTAGCGGCGACAGATACAACGGCTCTTCTTAATTGCGATGTCAGTCCAAACATTTCTTTACTTGAAAATTTTTCACTGTAATTATAAACCAATAAAACCAATTTGTGTGCTTTCTGCCAAACAATTAAATCTGTAAAACTTTTTGCAGGTAATCTATCCATATAAAAAAATTCTAAATTCTAAATACTAACTCCGAATTCAACAATATGCTTACATTATAAAAAAAAATCAGTTTTTATACTCAAACAGCTCCTATAAATATTTATAATCTTTTTTCCTACAACTTCATATGAGAAATGTTTTTCAGCATAATTCCTTATTTCATTTTTATCATAACTGCTGCATTTGCCAAGCATAATTTCAAGCTGAGCAATAAGAGCGTTTATATCCTGTGCTTCAACAAGAATGCCGTTTGATTCATTAACATGCTCAGCGATGCCGCCGACATGAGTTGTCAATACCGGCAAGCCGCATGCCATAGCTTCGGCAATGACACAGGGAAAATTTTCATAATTACTGAACAAAAGCAGAAAATCACAATTTTGCATGATGGCAGCTACTTCGGATGTGTTTTTTTGCCCGTGAAAAACCAGCTTATCAGACAGTTGCAGCTCTTCAATTTTGCTTTGGTATTGTCTGTAATCACCATCGCTGATGATATCAATGACAAAATCACTCCGTCTGGTGGAAAGCTGATTAAGCGCATCTAAGATGCCGCAGAAATTTTTCTGTTTCTCATCAAACGATGAAACATGAATGATGTGCTTTACACTGCTATTATTTTTTTGAGCCGGAACAAAAAGCGACGTATCCACTACATTTGGCACAACATGATAATTACCTTTAAACCCGAGTTCTTTCATTGAGTTTTCAAGGTCTTTGGTAACAGGCAATACCGCTGCTGCATTTCTTATGATACGTTTTAATAAGTGTTTCTTAAGCAGGCTTGTTTTCATGGGATACTCGGGCAAATAGCCAGCCCAGTGTTCCGTGAATACGTAAGGAATTCTTTTGTAATTTTTCAAAAATAAAAAAATAATACCCAGAGGAAGAAGTACATTGGCATGGATGATGTTAGGGGTTCTGAATTTTTTCTGCACCAGACGATACCCTGTTTTGTATGCATTAAGATATTTGAAAAATCTGGCAGGCGGGAAGAGGCACTTTTTAAGGTAAATAGTTATCGTGTTGATATTCCCGTTTTTTTCTTCAATTATTTCGGGTTTGGCGGACAAAACATGTTTGTCGAAACATACATGCAATACGCACACATCGGCAAATTCAGAAACTGCTTCGGCATGTTTCTGGACAAAATTGCCCAGAGTTGGTTTAACACGGTTGGGATACCAACTTGAAACGAACAAAACTTTTAATCGCTGCGTTTCCATAAATGCAAAAGTAATGTAAAAACGTATTTTTCTTCATCTTATTTTTACGGAATAATTTTGCAGCTCTGAAAAAAAATATTAATTTTGCAGCCTAATATGGAGGATGTAGCTCAGCTGGTTAGAGCATCAGATTGTGGTTCTGAGGGTCGTGGGTTCGAACCCCATCTTCCTCCCAAAAAGTCCTGAAAAATCAGGACTTTTTTTATTGGAAACGAAACGCTGACTTCGAGAGCCTCAAGCAGCGGTTGTGATTATTTTTTTCTTTTATTTTTCACAGTGGCTGATGCCCCCGAAGCCCCGACAATGTGCCAGCCTGTGTGTGTGGCTATAATTTTAATATTTTTTTAAATTCAAAAGTTTTACCATTTTCGAGTTTAATTAGATAAACTCCCGGAGTAAAATTACTTGTTTGAACAGTCGTTTTCTCAACTAAATTACCTTTGAATACAAGTTGACCAATAGCATTAAGAATTTCAAAGTTTAACATTTCATTATTCCCTTTTATTTCAATAATTAATTCGTTGGAAACAGGATTTGGATAAATATGAATGTTATTATTATTTGATAAATCAGAAAAACCGGTCATAGCAACATAGAGCACATTTGAAGTATCAGAAATGCAACCTAATGTATCTGTCAATATTACAAAATAATAGCCTGTCATGGTTGGAGTAAATATTTGAGAGGTTTCTCCTGGAATTAATTCATAATCAAAATACCATTGATTACCTATAGGTGAAGTAGAATGCAAATCATTACCGTCTTGATAAATCTCTGGTGCTGCTGGTGGAGTTGAAATAGTAACTATAATGCTGTCTATTGTTGTACAAAAACCATCAGAAACTGTTACTGTATATATTTCAGTGGATAAAGGGTAAAAAGGAACACCTTGAGTAATTCCATTACTCCATAAATAAGAATTACCACCTGATGCAATTAATGTTATACTTGAACCTGGGCAAATTACGGTATCATTCCCTGCATTAGCAGGAGGAGCAGGAATAATGGTGATACCTAATACTGAAGTAGCGCCATCACCACACGAATTTGTGCCTTTAACGGTAATATTTCCGGATGATGCAGAAACACCGTAATTCACAGTAATACTGTTTGTCGTACTTGTTCCGGTTGCACCGCTTGGCAAGGTCCAAACATAAGAAGTTGCATTTGTAATTGCAGGCACAGTATAAACCACCGAGTTTTGTCCTTGGCAGGCAGTTATTTCTCCTGAAATTGTTCCTGCTGAATCGGGTAAAGGATTTACTGTAATATAATCTGTTATTGTTTTGGTGTCTGTAACACCTTCTGTTACAGACAAAGAAACTGTTTTCTGCCCTGGTGTATTATAATAAACCACATGTGGCCCTTGAGTATTTGCAGTACTGGGATTAGCCCCATCTCCAAAATTCCAACTATATGAAGTATTTTCTGTTGTTCCAGTTGATATACTGTTAAAGCTGACTGTTTCGTTTTGACAAATTGTTTGAGGTGTACCTGTAAAATCAGCTGCTAATCCACATCCCAATAAATTAATCACTTTTTGCTTAGGTAATCCTGGGCAATCAGCTGAATTTGTTTCTATAACCGTTATATTTCCATTTGAACTTCCAAAGTTCACAATTATTGAATTGTTGTTTGGGCCAATTTCACCTGAAGTAATTGTTGCTCCATTTGGTACATCCCACAAATAAGAGGAGCCGCTTGTAAGTGTAACACTATATTGTACTCCCATTTCGTCACAAAACGGCGAGCTGTTTCCAGTAATATTAGAAGTGTTTGGCATAGTGTTTACAGTAATTGAGAAATTTGATGAAATTTCCCCACTTCCACACGAATTATTCCCTCTTACCGTTAAGTTTCCTGAGGTTGCATTTGCAGCAAAAGATATCGTAATATTATTGGTTGTTCCGGTTATCGTTGCTCCCGTTCCTGAATATGTCCATGTATAACTTGTTGCATTTGTGATTGTTGGTACAGTGTAAGTTACAGAATTTTGTCCCTGACAAACCGTTGCGTCACCTGAAATTGTTCCTGCAGCAGCGGGTAAAGGATTTACAGTAATTACTTTTGTTGATAAATCTCCATCACCGCAGGAATTATGTCCTTTTACAGTAATATTCCCCGAAACGGCCGATGTGCCGTAATTCACAGTAATACTGTTTGTTGTGCTTGTTCCGTTTGCACCGCTTGGCAATGTCCAAACGTATGAGGTTGCATTTGTGATTGTCGGTACAGTGTAAGTTACAGAATTTTGTCCCTGACAAACCGTTGCGTCACCTGAAATTGTTCCTGCAGCAGCGGGTAAAGGATTTACAGTAATTACTTTTGTTGATAAATCTCCATCACCGCAGGAATTATGTCCTTTTACAGTAATATTCCCCGAAACTGCCGATGTGCCGTAAT
>JALOBU010000048.1 GCA_023228145.1 Bacteroidales bacterium
TTGAATACATCCTACAAAAATAAGGTTAGTGCGGTAATACCGCACTAATTTTTTTGCTAATTAGTTTATATTCTGATTCTTAAAAATATGAATTACACAAAAAACAGGGTAGAGTCAGAAGTCAGGACATGGGCGTTGTTATCCTGGTTGTTTTACCTGCTATATATTCATATTAGAATTGATAAAAACACGAATCCTAGCTTCTCCCTATGGATACTTGCATTATCTTTTATTATTCTTCTAATCTGTTGGTTTGGAATTAACTATATTCCTGCTGCAAAAGATAGTATTCATATTTATTCAAAATAATTTGTTTTTATAATTTAAATTATCTTCGTATGCAACCTTATTTTTGTTGAATTTGGGTTATAGAGAATTAGCACTTTGTGTTGAAAAAACAATTTCCGCTTACCTGATGAATTGAATTTTTTTTGTGACGGTGTTTGTTGCTGTAGAAACAGTAATTAAATAATTTGCTTCCGGAAATGCTGAAACATCAATACTGAATTTGCTTTTATACGGGGTTGCTCTGTAAACATTTTTTCCCTGCAGGTTATAAATTTTAATCATGACAATGTTATCGCCTGCTTCAATAGAAATTGTTTCATTTGAGGGGTTGGGATAAATAGTAAGCTGTTCCGGATAATTAATTTCTGAAATATTTGAAAGGCTGGTCGAAGAATAAGAATAAGAGGCGGTTTCCTGTTCAGATAATGAAGAATCCACATTACAAACCACAAGTATGAGTTTATTATATTCAACTCCAAAGCTGTCAGCATAAAAAATGGCGTTATTGTCATTATCAGGAGTAATAAATTCTATGCTGATGACACTGTCACCGGGCTGTTTCATTTTAATGATCGCCAGTCTGAACAGGACATCTGCTTCACCGGAAAAATTTAAAGCTATGGGATTTGGCGTAGAGCTTGTAAAACGAATGTAATCTGTCCCATAAGGATTTACTGTTTGGTTATGGGTGCCTGTGGGGTATGTATTGTAGCTTGCTATGAGGGAGCAAGTGTTAAAATTGTAATGACGATATGCATACTTTCCGCTTTGAAAGACATCATCATCAAGGTAATTTGTCAGTGACCAATGTACAAAAGCATCCTGAAAAGTGCCGGGTGCATCAATTTGCCGCAATGCACTGTCCATACCAGCAATGCCGTTGAGCTGGTTACTGATAAGTGCCGAAATATAGTCCCAGCCTCCATAATGCTCAAACATGAATAAAGTCCAGAGTTTTACCTGGTTGTAATTCGAAAAGTATATAAGAGGAATATCCGGCTCATCAAGAAAAAATGCCTGGTAGTCCATTACATTCTGTTGAAAAATTCCTTCAGTAAGGTAAATATCGGCAAATGTTGAAAACCCTTCGTCAATCCAGGCTTCTTCCCAGTAAGTAACAGGATTGGAAGGAGGTTCGGGAGAGTGGTCCTGCAGCCAGTGCAGCATATGGCCGAATTCATGTGCCGTGATGCTTTCGATGCCTCCAAAACAATTGTCAGCAATATAAATTATTTCATGTTCTGAGCTATGTCGGCCCCATGTTGCAAAAACCATGCTGTCGGTCATTTGCTTGGCGGGGTCCCAGTATCCGCACCAGTTGGATTCATCGAAAATAAGTATGAACACATGTGTGTCTTTATCCAGGGCATTGGGCACAGGTCCGTAAACAGCGGTCAATTCCGGGACAAAATGATTGTCGAACGTATTTGCAATAGCATCAATGTCTTGCTGAAGAAACGGACTCAGGCTGCTTTCCCGGAAAATATAACAGTAATCGCCCACTTTGTCGCATGTTGCATGAATTTTTCGCTGCGGGCTGCCTGCCAGCGGGGGCCAGTCAATATATGTTACCGACCAGAAGGTCATGGTGTCGCCGGTATTTATCTGGCTGTATGAATTTGCCGGTATGAATAAAAGTACTAATACTATTATTTGCAGAGTTTTTGTGAAGGACATAAAAATGTTTGTAAAATGTATTTAAAATGGGAGCATTCAGTAAAAATAATCAAAAAACTGCGATAAACAGGTTTTTTCAGGACATAAAAACCTTATTCTATAATTATTTTTTCACAATAGGTATCTGAAGTTAAAGTGATTTGTAAAAAGTAAAATCCTTTTACAAATGATGAGATATCTATTGAAATCTGCCCGGAAGTAGCAGTGTTGGTTTCGCTCATGACGACTTTGCCGTTAGCTGAGAAAATGGTAATGGAATAATTTTCGGTTTTCTCCGGTAAGGTTATAAACAACCTGTCGTGGGCAGGGTTGGGAGTTATATTTATGTTCCCGTTCATGCTTTCTTCAATAGCTGTACAGGCATCAATGATTATTGTTTTTTCTTTAAAGTCGAGGCAGCTTGCCCAAAAACCTCCCAGTGTATAAAGTCTTGGTAAATAAGTGTTTGGAACCGTATAAGTATAAGAAGTATTTATGCCCCATAAAAACGGTGCTGTTGGCGAAGCGGGGTCCGGGTCATATACATAAGTGGAATCTGGCTCCGACAAAAAATAACTTAAGAATGCATTATAATTAAACATTCTGTTCCCAAGGATGGTCGCCGGGGCAGGTGCACCTGTAAAATCTACCGGAGTTTCCACGCATGCCGAAGGAGGAGTGATGGTGAAATCAGAGTTTATAGAGTAATTAATTGTCGGGGCTGCAAGCATTTCATTATCGAATGGCCCTCCGGTAAAGCCTGCTGTAAGTATGGGCATGCTTACCCATGCTCCGCTGGAGGGAGCATAATACGATGATTTATATTTTGACAGACCTTCATCATAGCTTTGTGACGGAGTACCGTCATTCAGGAAAAATTCCAGTATGCCGTTCGTGCTGGTCGGCCTTATGACAACAGCATAATTGCCGGATACTGCAATAGCGGGGGTGAAATTTATCTGGCGGAAGTTGAAATTGGTGTCTGTGATGGTGATCGTTGCAACGGTGCCGATCTGAGTAGTAGGGTTATTGTTGACGTCAACATTCCATATTGATGTCTCAACAATAAGGTTTGCGCTGCTGGAAGGCTCTCTTCTGCCGTAAAATTCCACTCCGGTTACATTCATGGAGGCGCCGCTTAGTAAAAAAGCTTGCAACATGGCTTCCTGATCAGCAGTCCACATAGTGAAAGACCACCAGCTGGTATCTCCAAGAATAATTTCTTTTAATTGAGGATACCTTAATGTGTCAATGCATGTTAGGGTTTTGGCTGCATTGAGGCTTTTACCTGTTAAGGTTTTGTGAAGTACATCGGATTTGGGAACAGGAGCTAAAGCTTTTTTAGGTAGCGCCTGGCCGCTGGTATATATTGCCACAGAAAGCATAATAATAAAGAGTAATGATTTTTTCATGATAATAGGATTTCGGTTTTTGGTGTTCATTGTTGTAAAAATACAAAAAATCAATTAAAAATAAAAAAATATTTTAATATTAAATATAAAATAAGGCAATAAAAGGTTATATTCAATCAACTTATTGAACTTTTGCTGGTACTTTGTGGCTATAACCTTTGAGAAAAGTAGTTCCTGTGAATATCAGAGCATGTTTTTTCCAGACATCAGTCGGTGAAGACGGGCTGCAGTAAAGTTTTCATTACTGTTTTGTTTACATTTCAACAAGCCATTAGTTTTGCAAAATGATTTTTAATTTACTTAATTTTATTGTAATTATTACTGAAGAACCAGAGAAAGAGAGGTGAACTAATTCGACAATTAAGCTTTTAG
>JALOBU010000049.1 GCA_023228145.1 Bacteroidales bacterium
GTTTACAGTAAAAGAATGGGAAGGTAAACTTGTTGTTACGGGTGTTGCAGGATTAGTAAAATTTATAACTTTAGTGGGACCGGTGGGAGTTGATGATCCGCTAATTGGTAGAAGCATTGATTGTGTTTGAGCTTTATTACTACCAACAATACAAAAAGAAAGTAGAAGGTAAAAAAATAATTTTCGGTTTTTCATAATAGTCATGTTTTAATAATAGATAATTTTTTTTATAATAGTTTGGTTATAAGAACTTATTCTCAAAAGATAGAAGCCTTTGGGATAATTAGTGAGGTTTAATTGATTGTTCATTGAATTTTTATTTTCATATTTTTCACAATGAACAAGTTGACCACTAATATTGAATAATTCAATAAAATAAAAATTGCTCGTACAGTTATTCATCTGAATATTCAAAATCCCTTTACAAGGATTTGGATATACGATGCACGTTAAATTAAGGTGGATTATTTTTTCAAATCCAGAAATACCATTTGCATCCGTTTTAATCAGGTAAACATCATAATTATTACCAAAACTATTTGTGATTCCTGAAATGATATAGCCCCCATCATTAGTTTCCCTTATGGAGCCTGCCATATCATCTCCGGAACTGCCAAATGTTCTTGTCCAGAGAGTATCCCCATTTAAATCTAATTTCATTAAATAAATATCGTTTCCTCCTGCACCAAAACTGTTTGTCGTACCTATTATAGCAAAGCCACTATCAGTAGTTGGTATAATCATCCTACCATCATCATATTCCATCCCCCCTATAGTTTTACTCCATATTATATCCCCTGTTGAATTTATTTTAAAATAATAAACATCAAAGTATCCATTTCCAATACTATTTGTTGTTCCACAAACAATAAAATCACCATTGTTTGTTATAACTGTAGAAACAGAATAATCATCAAATGATCCTCCAATAGTTTTTGTCCATAGTGTATCGCCTATACTGTTGATTCTAATTATAAAGCAATCTTTTGTATTCGATATTCCATAGTTTGAAGTAGTGCCAACAATAAGATATCCATTAGAAATATCCTTAATAACAGACGATCCCATATTCGCATTTTTCTTATTGTAAGTTTTTGTCCATAGTGTATCACCATATTTATCTGTCTTAATGACATATATGCTGCTAAAACCTGATGTAAAGCTCATTGAATAACCAGTAATGAGATAGCCACTATCTGATGTTTGAATAATATCATAGCCCTCATCATCAAAGCTTCCACCATAAGTTTTTGTCCAAAGAGTATCAAAATTCATATCTACTTTAATACAATAAACATCGCTTCCGCCGTAACCGAAGCTAGAAGTCGCGCCTGCTATTATATATCCGGAATCGTTTGTTTTAATTATTGATGATGCTTGTTCCAGTCCAACACCACCAAATGTTTTTATCCATTGCATATTCCCGTTTTGATCTGTCTTTAATAGATAAATATCACCGCCACTTCCGTAACTTTCAGTGTACCCGGCTATAATATACCCTCCATCATCGGTTTGTAATACACTGCCTCCACTTTCTTTTTGTGCCCCTCCATAGTGTTCCTGAAACATTATTTGTGCTGTTGCAACCTGTGTTGCTAAAAGAAAAAACACAAGTAAAAAGATTTTGCTTTTCATAATTTTATCGTTTAAGTTTTACATTAATTTATTTTTCATTCTTAATTTATTCGCCTCCCCATACCTGTTGTAAATATTATTATCCACAATAAAAAACAACAAGTTCCCTTCTTTATCATGCACCACCTGTTGAGCATACATCGGGTGCTGGCCGAGGTATTTTTCGTTGATTGAGGGGGAGGCGAACTTTAAATGGTCCTCATCGTGAGGCCGACCAGTTAGACCGAATGCAGTAAAAGGATGTCTTGGCAAATCAGTAATAACCGAATTGCCTGAATTAGAAAAGTTAATCACTTTGCATCCGTCATAATCAGTTGAGCCGGTTGAATATGTTCCCGGAACCGGAAACAACATACTCTGATTTTGTGCTTTACTTTGGATTGCAGCTGTTAAAGCAAAAATAACAGCTAAAAAAACTGAAAGTGTACGAATTGTTTTCATAATGCTCTATTTTTGGATTATTATTTTTTTGATTATACATTTATTTTCAAAACATAATTGCAGTAAATAAAAACCATCTTTGAGTCCGTTTAAATCCAAGGATTGTCTGTTGCCTTCACATGATGGCATCGTCTTTTCAAACAATAGTTTGCCGGAAATATCATAAATACCAATATTAAAATCTGAATTATCCGTAATATTAGACTCAATATTTAGCAAACCGGAACATGGGTTAGGGTATACTATACATTCAACGGTCTCATTAATTATTCTTTCGAAACCCGAAATGCCTTGTGAATTTGTTTTAATAAGGTACACATCGAATCCATCGCTAAAATTATTTGTATGTCCGGCAATGGCGTAACCGTTATCTGATGTTTGGATTACCGAAATTGCAAATTCAATACTTGCATACCCGAAAGTTCTTGTCCAAACCGTATCACCATTATTATCAGTTTTGATTAAATACACATCCTGATTACCCATGCCGTAACTTGATGTGTAACCGGTTAAAATAAATCCGTTGTCATTTGTACGGGCAAACCTGCCACCAATTTCATCACCAGTACCTCCGAATGTTTTATACCAGATATTATTTCCGTCATAATCAAATTTGCTTAGAAAAATGTCATTATTTCCTGCTCCAAAACTTTTTGTAGTACCTGAAACTATTATTCCATCTCCGGCATCATAGCATTGAAATGCGCCATCATAATCATTTCCGCCAAAGGTTTTAGTCCATATTGTATCTCCCTGAGAGTTGGTTCTGATAAAATAACAATCTGAGGTGTTAATTAATGACTGTTGCGCTACTCCACAAAAAAAGAAACCATTATCAGATAATTGTATAGCAGATATTCCCGAATTTGCATTTGCTTCTTCATAGGATTTTGACCATAATATTTCTCCAGTGCTATTGGTTTTAAATACATACACACTGCTAAAACCAAATGTATAAGTTAAGCTATTTCCAATAACAAAAAAACCACCATCTGAAGTTTGAATTACGTCATACGCACTTTCTTCTTTAATACCTCCATAAGTTTTAGTCCACAAAGTGTCACCGTTTTGGTTTATTTTTAATAAATAGAAATCCTTACTTCCTGCTCCATAACTGCGCGTACTCCCTGCTATTATTATATTACCATCATTGGTTTTTTTCATTGTATTTGGAACATCGTCGTCAATACCACCATAAGTTTTGGTCCATAAAACATCACCATACTCATTTGTTCTGATTAAATATATATCCCCGTACCCTGCTCCATAACTTTCAGTTATTCCAGCAACGAGGTATCCTCCGTCTTCCATTTGTAACACCCGGCAACCGTAATCGTCCGCACTCCCACCATAATGTTTCTGAAACATTATCTGCGCCCCTGCCATTTGCGAAAGCAAAAGTGTCACAATAAGTAAAAAGGTTTTTATTTTCATAATGTGATTTTTTATAAATATTAATTGTGCCTAGTTATGTAAACTAAATGTTAACAAATGAGGTAAATATGGTTTTATTATAAATTCAAAAAATAATTTTATGTGTTCTTTTATACCATTTATAATACAAATACTTACAAAAATATGAGGTTTGAAATATTATAAAATTAATTGTTACCATTAATCAAGG
>JALOBU010000050.1 GCA_023228145.1 Bacteroidales bacterium
TAATGCCGGAGAATTGTATCGTTGTATTGATAGTACAGGTAATTCAGTATTTACAGATAGTCCGCAAGATGGGATGAGAGATTGTGTGTTAGAAGAAGCTTATGAACAACCTTCATCGGAAGAGACGGCAGGTGAAAAGGGCAAGGTTTTAGAAAAAGATAAGGTAGTTGAAAGAGAAAAAGTAACATCCGAAGCAAAAGTGAAACGCATCAATGATTGCATTAGCTGTTGCAACGACAGAATTATGGGATGTTATAATTATACTGCTGACAGCAGGCTTTGCACTGCGGAGAATCAAAATTGTGCTGCCATGTGCAAATCAGAAGGTTCTGCTCCTTCGTCGTGGAGTGACTGCTGGTCCCAGTCTAAAAAATAATCAACATAAATTAATAATGTTAATATCGAATTAAAATATTTTAATTGTAATCTGAACTCTTGCTGATTAAAGCATATTGGTTTTTCTTCAGACAACATCAAGCTGTTAATTGTTAAGCGATATTTTATTGCAAATATTTTTAAGAAAAGGAACGACTATGTCTTATTTTGATGATGCAATCATTAATTTTCTAAACGGGTTTTCCAGAGTATCCGAAGCCTTTGATTATTTCATGGCTCTTTTGATAAGTAACTACCTTGTAAAGGGTGGAATCCTGATGACGATACTTTGGTGGTTCTGGTTTTGGGATAAAAATGATAAAAAACAAAATCAGTCTTTGCGTGAGCTTAAAGGTAAAAAGCAGACTCAGCCTGTACGTGAGTGTAAGGAAGAAAAGCAGAATAAGCTTTTGCGTGAGCGCATTGTATTGACGTTAGTAGCATGTCTTATTGCTATATTCTTGGGTAGGTTCTTAGCTTATGTTCTGCCCTTCAGACTTCGGCCCTTGCACAGCATGATTAACTTTATTGCCCCGTATGGTGTAAATCCCAATGCCTTTGGTTCCTGGAGTTCATTTCCCAGCGATCATGCCGTTTTATTTTTTGCACTGGCAACGGGGATATTTTTTATATCAAGAATAACCGGCACACTGGTAACAATATATGTTCTTCTGATAATTTGCTTCCCAAGAGTTTACTGTGGTCTTCATTATCCAACAGACATCTTTGCCGGTGCTCTTGTAGGTGTCGGAATTGGATGGCTTGTTATGACAACAAAAATTAGTAAATATATATCACAACCGGCAATTATTTGGCTAAACAAGGAACCGCGCTCTTTTTATGCGTGTTTTTTTCTTCTGACATATCAAATTGCTACCATGTTTGATCCTGTCAGAGAGATAGGGACCTTTTTTATGTGTCTAATCATGCCCGTTTGATTTTTGGGAGAGCTTTACTGTTAATAAAGAAAAATCCTTCAACTCTGGTTGGCTAAGGTGTGTGTCTAAATCCTGGTGAGTTTTATCGAAGAGAATCCTTTTGTGCATTCTTGACAAATGAACAATCCGATATGTCGAGTCAAATCCACCTGTCCATAATATTTCTATTATTTTAGTTTTATGCATAGGGTTATCTTACTTATAACTTTAAACCATACTTCATAATCCCCATTATTTCTACAGTGGTCTGCCTCAGATATTTGTTAAAGATATTATATTATAGTTAACCTCTCTTTCCGTATCCACATTTGATAAATTACGAAAATTATGTAACATTATAATCGCCAATAGTTTAAATGCTTTATGCATGCTAAAATGAATTATCTGGATGGGCAATCAATTTATCTTAACGAAAGCGGACAAAGCCGGTTGGGAAAACAATAAAAAATGGAAAAAATTTAAATAGGATTTAAAACAGGCAGGGAAGTTAAAATGATTAAAAAATTATTTAAACTCATTGCAATAAACATTGTTGTATTCATAGGATTACTAATTACTGTAAATTTGTTGGTTATATTAATATTCCAGGGACATAAAATTATTAATAAAGAGATAGCTGATACTAGAGGTAATCTTCCTAATTATAAAAATATCGATTGGGCACATAAGCATTTTAAAGAGTTTAAAGAACTGCCAACCGAGTACAGGTCTTATATTGGCTGGAGAAGGCTTTCTTATAAAGGCGAGACCATCAATATTAATGAACAAGGAATCAGAAATACATCTCAGTCCCCATTAGCGACAGAAAAATCTCCTCTTGTAGTATTTTTAGGTGGTTCAACTATGTGGGGTACGGGTGTGAATGATGCAAATACAATTCCATCGCTTTTTGCAAAAGTTGCCCAAGGACGTTATCGCGCAATGAACTTAGGAGAAGCAGCTTATAACGCATTTCAAGGATATGTATTCCTCAAATTGCAAATAATCAATGGGTTAAATCCATATGTGGTTGTATCCTATGATGGAGTAAATGACGCACAAGTTTTGATGCCAGACAGAAGACCTTTTAGCCATAACAGAGAAAATCAAATTCGTAAAGCGATGGAGGGAAAAGACAGAATTAAGGATGAGACATTGTCGTTTAGCCATTTTCTTTTAAATCCTTTGAAATCTTTCATTGCCAAATGTAAAGTTTATTATACAAAAAATCATACTTACAAGATTAGTCAAAATAATGCAGAACAAAAGGCAAAAGTTTTATTGGACAGTTGGTTGTGCGCCAAAGAATTGGCAGAGACGCATGGAGCCTATTTTGTTGCAGTATTACAACCAAACGCGGCAATCGGCAAACCTTATTTAAAGCATCTAAAGTTGAGCGAAAAGGAGATAAGTATTTATAAACTTTTTTATCCAGTGGTTTTGGAATTACTCAAAACACCTAAATATCAAGAATTACATAGGCATGTTCTTGTTCTTACTGATGTCTTTGATTCTGAGGAGAATATTTACGTAGACGCTGTCCATGTTTCTCCAAAAGGCAATAAAATTATTGCTGAAAAAATTTATAATCACATAAATAATTCTATTCATCGGGTAAAATAGCTTAACAAGAAATAGATTAATTTATCGAATATAATTTTTGAACCTGTCTTTAACCGTTATTGGCTATATTAATTTCTATCGGGCATGAACTTACCAAATAGTTTAGAAAAATAAGAAGGGGATATTGTTGTCGTTGATGCACTTAATAAAATAAAAGATCGTACCAATTAATAATTATAATTGCTGAGTTCTAATTTAACATGTGTTATAAGCCTTTATCAAAAAGTGGAAGCTGGTAATAAACGGAATGCAATCAACATTTGAAGCGATTTGTAAGTCGACATTGGGTGGTCATTATGTTCAGATACAAGAGTCGACAATTTTTGAATGGTTTCCTCTTCAAGATATTTTTTTATGAGCATCACAAAACCGGATTTACTCTTTAACAGAATTGAATATACTAAGGCATTTAAAGGGACATTTCAGTTTGCCGAAAGCATATCATCAGCAATCCGCATTCAAAAAATAGCCGGGACTGAATTTTTAGACGGCAGGCTACCATGGCCGTATGTAACTTTTCGAGAAGCGGGGGAATCCCTGCTCAAAAAAGAATTCAGTGACCTGGTAACGATTACAGGAGTTATTGCTCCATCCGGCACA
>JALOBU010000051.1 GCA_023228145.1 Bacteroidales bacterium
CTGCCGGATTGAGTCCATTGTATAGCGGTGCCACTTAGTGTGCCTGCTGGAGCGTTGTACGTACAGTTTGTACACTGTGAATACCCTGAACTTAAATTAGAAAAATTTAAAAAAACAAAAAAAAGTGTATAAATTATTAAATGGTTTTTTAATTTTTTACTCAGTAGTGTATATATTTTTCCCATTTTTATAAAAACATATTTTTATTAATAAAAGGATGTCTACAATTACAACAATAATTTATGAATTTTGGTTGTATATAATTGGTATAAAATTATATAAAAAATCTTAAACAAAAATATTTTTATATGGTTTTTGCATTATTTTTTATCGTTTTGTAAAAAAAGTACGTCGGCATGCCCAGGCGACGAGCCAAGGTTGGCTTGAATAAGAAAATATTAGAAAATCTTTAAAGGCACCACGGGCGTTTCCTGAACTTCGCAAAGCGGAGTCGGGATTACTTTGATTAGATTTTCAATATTTTCTGAGAACGGGCTGAAGCATCGTCTGGGCCGTCTTTCTCCCTGCCTGCCGTAACCGCCAGGTCAGGCATGTTTGGTTCGTTTCTGGCGCCTGCCCCGACATTTTGTGGGAGGACGAGCAAAAGAAATTAACACTCAAGGTAAAATGAAATTTTTTTAAAAGTTTGATGTTTTATTCTACTTTTTCGAAGTATTGGAATTTGGGTTAAAATTATGCTACAATATTGTAAATAATTTTTATCTCCCTTTCATTTTTAATAAAAATCTTATGTGATTTAAATCTATTTTTGTTTCGTTAATTTTTAAATTTTTATATGCTTTTAAAATCATTTCCTGCAAATAAAATCATCCTGATTATTATCTTGTTGTTCTCAACTATTATTTATCTGAAAACAAGTTCATTAAACTTCGTTAACTGGGACGATGATGAAAATATCAGAACAAATATCAGGTACAAAGAGATGCGTTTTGATAATGTAAAATATCATTATCAAAACACCAGATACAAAGCATTGGCAATGTGGAGTTTTATGGTTGATAATCATCTGTGGGGTGAAAAAATATGGATGTACCACATGCACAATGTCATTTTACATCTTATAAATACCATACTCGTTTTTTTCTGTATAAAAAAAATAACAAAAAGAGAAACACTGGCCTTAATTACTGCCGTATTGTTTTCGCTTCATCCCGCTTTTGTTGAGCCGGTTGCCTGGGTAACGGGGCGTAAAGACCTGTTATTTGTTCTTTTAACTTTACTTTCATGTATTTCTTATTTAAAATACACTTCCAAAAACTATAATATTCTATGGTTTGTTGCTGCAACTATTTTTATTTATCTGGCAAGCCTTGCAAAAATTCAGGCGTTTACTATTCCTTTGTTACTGCTTGGGCTTGACTGGTATTGCAAAAGAAAAATCTCGGCAGAATTAATACTGGAAAAAATAATATTGTTTTTTTTAATTTCCGATGTCTGGCTGTTTTTTGTTTTATTATTCTTCCTCTATCTTTTTTTAAAACTTGCAAAGCCTTATTTGTTGAAAAAAATTGACAACTTTCCCGTTTATTTGTTCTGGTATCTTCTCATCATTTCTTTTTTCGTTTTTGGGTTTTTTTCAAGATTCATTGACAAAGAAAATAAGTGGCTCATAATCCCGATAATTTCAGTAATAATATATGCTGTTTTATGTTTTTTTGTCTTAAAAAACAAATCAAAACTTATTACAAAACTATCAGAAACAAGCATTACTAAAAAAGTGTTACTTTTACTGGCACCGCTTGTTATTTTATTATTGGAGTTTTCGTTTCAAACCATTATTAACCGAGACTTCTGGAGCAGTTATCAATTTAACTTCTGGGGCATCAAACAGGGAAGTGAGTATTTTTTTTCATTACCTGAGAGGTTTATTCTGGCTCCAATTTCATTATTATATTATGTATTGCGATTTTTTGTCATCACTCCGCAGAACCCTATGGTGCCATACCCCGAACGCACAGCAGATGGGAACTTGCCGTCAGGGCTCATAATAACAGGTATTATTGTTTTTGTTGTAATGCTAATTTTTGTTTTTCTTCTATTCAGATATTATAAAAGAAACAGAACTGTTGCATTCGGAGCTATATGGTTTATTATTTCTATAAGTGTAGTAATGCATATTATACCTATTGAAGGGCGTGTGCTGGCAGCTGACAGGTATGCTTATCCTGCATATATAGGTTTATTTTTAATGATGGCGTGCTTTGCTGATTTCCTGTTACAAAAATTAAATAAGAAACTGATGATTTTTATCTTTTTATCCATCATACTCATTCTTAGTATTACAACATTTATGAATATTGACACATGGAAAAACTCCAAAACATTATGGACAAAAGCACTGGATATTAATCCAAAAAATCATTATGCGATGTACAGTTTAGGCCTTGCATATTTTACAGATGATAAAAAGCCTGAAAAAGCGGTGGAATATCTTGATAAAGCTATTGCTCTTAAAGAAAATTTTCAATATTACAACAATCGTGGGCGTTTTAAATTCGTACTTAATGACATAAAAGGCTCTCTCAAGGATATCAACAAATCCATTGAACTTGACAGCAACAGTTATGCGGCTTATAATAACCGTGGGGCTATACAACAAAAATTCGGAAATTTTAAAGGGGCACTGGATGATTTTAATAAAGCTCTTAAACTGAAACCCAATTTTACCGAAGCATCAAATAATCGTTCAAAGGTGTTGCGTTTATTAGCTCTTGATAGTTTGATTAACAACAATGTTCCAATATCTTCCGAGCAAAAGCCTGAGATTATTGAATTTATTAAAAGAACATCTGATATCTATATTATAAACAAAGATTTTGAAAAGGCTTCACAACTTCTCCAAAAAGGAATTAATATTGACCCATATTACTCTGTTTTCCATGAAATGCTTGCTGTTATGTACCAAGTAAACAATGATTTTGGAAAAGCATTAAATGCATATAATCAGGGACTATTATATATGCCTTCTGAAGCTTCATTATTAATTGGCAGGGCACTTCTATATCTTGAAAAAGGCGATACTATAAAAGCATGCCATGATTTAAAATTTGCTGATAAAAGACAGTATCCCGAAGCTGCAAGCCTAAGCAAGCAGCTTTGCGGGGAATAATCTTTTTTTATTTCACCATCTTTAATACTACTGAACTGGAAGTTTTTTCACCTATAAAATCCAGTCTGAAAGTGTACATACCTTTTGAAAGTTTCCTGCCAGAGTAATCAATTGTATATCTTCCAGTAGCAAGGTCTTCATTTGTGATAATATCAATCAATTCGCCTATGGCATTATACACTT
>JALOBU010000052.1 GCA_023228145.1 Bacteroidales bacterium
CATAGTCACAGTGGAATGGACACGACAAGAGATTCATCTTGTCGAGCACTGCCGAGCATTCCGACCTCTCAAAGTGTCCGCCTTGACCGGATTACGCTGACCCGGGCAGAATCACTCTACTACCAAAACCAGCATTGTGGGATTGAAGTTATGAATTGTGTCAGCTCTTTTCAATAAAGAAGTAACAATTCATTTAAATTCCCAAAACATTACAACTCAATTTTATTAATTACATCAATAGCGTCTTCAGCGTCTGTTTCCCAAATTTTAACAATATCAAGGATCTTGTCGCTCCATCCCGCAATTGTTAAGACTGATGCGTCTGACTGTGCAAATTGACTTGTCCCATAACCATTCAAATCAACTGAGATTAATTTTACATCTGGATTAATAAACTTTTTATATTTCTCAAATGAGCTCCTGAGTGTTGCATTGTCAAATGAACTGAAATATGCGTGGCTTGAGTAACACTGCATGTCGGAAAGCACAATGATTCTGTCAACATTAATCCCTTTTTCTATTAAATTGTCTATTGCATTATGAGCATTGGTGCTTCCGCCAACATCGACTGAACATATTTTTTCTGCGTTAGATAATACGGAGTCTCTTTTTGAAACTGGCACCGTTTTGTAATTCGTTCCAAAAACGCCAACCATAACATCATCAAACGAAACATTCATGGCCGCTGCCATAATTGCTGCTATTTCTCTATATAAGACATTACCTTTTGCGCTAATTAGGTTGTCCATAGATCCAGACGCATCAACAAAAATTGCAGTTAGTCCGCTAAATTTAGGCATATTCCCTGCTGAAATATCAAGGGCTTCTTTTATCGCGTCTAAAACATTGTTTGGGGCAATAACTTGAAAAGAATTCCAATAACTTGATTTTGTAAACGTCTTGCCACCAAGTTCTTTATACGCAGACCAAAATCTAAATGGGAATTGTTTGCTCTTTAATATAGCTTCTTTATTAGTTAGAAGATTTAAGTGTGGGGTCATATCTACCCCAGACTGAATTAAGTTTCTTAGATTTCGCAACGTTGCCATATACGGAAGTTTTGCAGATTCCCATATTTCTTTTTTATTTCCGAACTTAGATATCATAAATTCCCAAGTTGCATTTGCATCACGCGACAAAACAATTAACTCTTCATCTACATTATTTTTCTTCTTCATTTTTTCGTAAGCAGAAAGTTTCGGTAAGAGTTCCATATCAACATTATCTGCCCCGGTTATATAACCAAATAATGCCCTTTGTTTATCATTTACCGGCTTGGGACGCACAAGGTTAAGAATATCGACCATTTTCATTCCGCCGCGATTCTGATATTTCATAACATCATATTCAGATAAAGAGTTCATTTTGTTTTTCATTGCAGTGCGAAGACAATTTGGGATGCCTTTGTATCGTGTCTTTTGATAAGCAAGACATTCTGCAACCTCGTCCGCGCGAGAAATAACTCTTTTCCCTGCGCTAACCACATAATCCTTTGGCTGCCCGTAAAGGTCTTTTCTGTTCGCAATCTCCACCAAAAGGACCTGAGGAACCGTTCTGAGATTTAGCCGTTCCCTGGCGTAGACCGCAAGCTTCGCGGCAAAAGAAGGGTCTACCTTCCCTACAAGCTCGATAATTGCTCTTTCTGTTTCTCCATACTCCCCGTAAAACGGGGTGCCATCATGCCATAAACAAGACGCAACACGAGTATATAGCTCCATCTCCGGCTTCATTTTATATGCTTTTGCGCCCTCATAGTTCTTTGTTATTGTAGTCTTTTTGGTTTTCTTATTCAGCTTTGCCATTATCCTATCCCCTTTTAGCAAGCGAAGTTACTCCACCTATATATATACCTATAAAACAGAAAAACTAACAACTTTTTTTGAAAAAAAAACAGAGTCATAAATATTTAGTAAAACTCTAATTGCAATAATAATTAAACCAGCATATAAATATATATGAAAATATTGTTCTGGTCTTTTTATAATAGAGAAAGTAAAATAATCTGTCATGTATAGAATTGATAAAAATGTAGAATACATTATTATTTCGGCAATCATTTTTTTATATTTTTTCAAAAGTTTTTGTTCCCAGCCAGTTTTAATATTCTTGTAATATGATGTGCAGGCTCTCTGACAATAAATCTATGTTGTTTCTCTCCTGGGCCTATGAATCGATTTGGATATAAAACCTCTGTATGTTTTGTATATGTATTTGAAACAACTTTTACTTTGCTAATTTTATCTGGATCCAGAGATAAAGGAACACCATTGCAGAAGTGAAGCAACATTGTTTTTGGAATATCAATGCCTAAGAATTTTAAGTCTTCATAAAGAGCCCAATGCTGGGTTGTTTCAATATATCCCATTAGACAACCAGTAATTAATGATTGATCCTCTCTTAATAGACTAATATAAAAAAAATCATAATTTTTGCAAGCATATCTTATCTGAGCAAGACCGTCTTTACCCCCGATTGTAATCAAATTGTTGTTAAAATAGAGACTCGGTTTGGGCAATACAAATCCGATAGGACCAGCAATCTTTTTAATTTCTTGATATGTCATTTTTGTTGATAATTTGGTATTCCCGTAACCTTCGTCGCCCTCAATCCGCAGCAATAGTTCATGTTTATTTGCGGAACTACTTAAATTCGCCTCTGCATAAGCAGAAAAATTCTCTTCTAATGGTACTACTGTAATCTTATCAATTCTTTTAAATTTGTAGGTTGCCCCACTCAATCCTTTAATATCTATATATTTCCCGCCGTAAGGCAGGTTTCGGCGGCTTGGTTGGTGTTTATTAAAATATCTGGCAGAAGATCCCACACTCCATCCCATGCCTTTTGCGGTAACATATTGATCGCAATTTATTGAATCCAATGGGCAATAATATCTAAATTCTTTTGAGCATCTTGGACAATGGCCGCTAGTGACATTATCCATCTTTGATGTAACCACACAACTATTGTTCGATTTAATTTCACCAATCCACGCAGAATTTGCTTCGCGGACAATCAGAAGCT
>JALOBU010000053.1 GCA_023228145.1 Bacteroidales bacterium
TGGCATAATATTCTCCGGCGATGACATCATTGGCAACAGCATCGCGAATATTGCCGGGCATTATGAAAGTCATAACGAAATTTTCCGTGTTTCCCATTCCAATAGTTGATCCCGTTGCCTTTGTTACACCGTCTATTTTCAGTTCCGGTCGGAGGTTGACAAGATAGGCAGACACGCTATTGGCATCACCGGCAGATAGAATTACGTTTTTATCATTTTGTGTTGCAGGAGAATAACTTAAAGTAATTTTTTTCTGGCTTAGCGCAGGAAGGCTTATCGTGTATGTAAAATCCGATTCATAAGAAAATGGACTTGATAATTCGAAAGTAATCTTATGCCTTAAACTATCCGGTATTTCGGAATACCTGACTCCAACCATTGACTTTTGGTAAGGCAACGTTCCTGCCAGAAACGAAAAGTTCTGCTTGATGATTTCTTTCTTGCCTAAAACATCGCCCACAGTGGCGTTGGGATAGTTCTGTTCAATGTAGTTTTTTACCTGTGCCTGATAATTCTGTCCCGATAAGATCGGGACTGCTCACCGCACTATTTACCGTGTTTACCGTGATTTTGAATCATGGCCGGTTCACTGCCAAAACCGGCCATGATTTGGCTTCAATATTTTTGTCTTTATTTAGTTGTCAAAGAACTTCTGTTGAAAAGCTTTCTAAATAAAAAGCTCAACATGTTTTTTTAAAAGACTACAATTGCCATAATATTGACTGCTAAAAACAATAAAAATGCTATGCCTATTCTACGTTTTTTATTTTTATCTTTAGACAAAATGTTTTGTATAGCAGCAAACTTTGAATCACCAAGTTTTTCTTTTCCCGACAATATATTTCTAGAGACGTATAAATATGAAATAAAAATTAGTATGACATAGACGGCAATAATAATTTTATAAAATACAAAGTCTTTTGTTAGGACAATTATCAAATGAAGAATTGCACCCCATAAGGCAAGATATATTCTTGTTTCAAAAAAATAATAAATAAGAAGTACTGCTCCAGTTACGTATATAAATTGTTCTAAGGTAATTTTCATTTGTTATTCTCCCAGTAAAAAACCAACTAGATTTAAAGCAATTATGAAGCCCCAAAATAAAGCATTTTTCTTATTTATTACTAAAATAGAATTCAGATCATCAAATATTGTCCCCTTCTTTCTCTCCTTATTCTTATCATCCTCTATTTGAATAAGTATTATCGCTACTATAAATGTTATCCCCGAAATGATAAGGCCCAACATCCCAGGGATATACGAATTCTTTACACCAAACAAAATAGTTGTAAAAAATATCCCAAACATAACGGCCCATAGAAAACTCTTGTTTTTTGTTTTTAAATATACATAAAAGAAAGTTAACATTACAGAGAGTGCTCCTGTAAAAGCCAATACATTTTTCATTAAGCGATCTCCTCTTTTTCGATATAGTTTTTTAAATATGCATAATATCGATTTCTTTGAAAAGGATTATAAGACAGATTTTGGAACATAGCGTTTAATATTGCTAAACAGACAACAACAATTAAAAATACTGAACCAGATGCGCCCGATGCAATTAAAAAAGGTAATATTATTCCTCTAATTAAGTAATTAATGCCAAATCTATCACCTGCGGCAGGATTCTCAAATATTGATGACAGCATTATTCCCAAAGCTAAACCGACTAAAATTGCACCAAGTAAAGTAACCCAAGCAGGAATGCCAATACCAACAACAGTACCTAAAATTAATAAAATGATTCCATATTTTGCTAACATGCCAGCAATTAGCGCTTCTATTAAATGTCCGCCACATAATCCACCACTAATCATGTAAGCAGCTGCCCCAGTATTGGGATTCGTTATAATGTATCCGCAACCTGTCCAACCATTAAGAATGATGTTTGTCTTAGATACGGTAACTTCTTTTCCTGCATTAACCGCATTTTGAATATCGGCTTTAACATTATCATCCACCTGTAATTGCGGCAGAATTGTAGTAACGTTTGATTGGTTGATCGTGTAAATTGGTATACCTTGATCATTAGCTATTTTCAATGCTTTAACTGCTGAGATTCCCTGGGCGGGATTTTCTTGTGTAGAAAACATCTGCTCCGGCACGGAATGCTCCAATGCCGAACCATTTATCCCAGCTGTTTGCATGAATTGGATGCTCTTACTACTTTCACCATCCAAAGCACCTATAACATTCAAAGACCGATCCACATCCATAGCTAACCCGCCGCCGGTTACAGACTGAGGTATGCCATATAAAAGATTCACCTTCATTGCCGATGCAAATATCGCTTCCGAAGTCCAGCGCAAAGCTTTTACGCTCATTGTATGCGCTTGTACTTCATTCATCAAATCCAGTTGTGCATAATATTGCATTGCCGTAGCAAAAAGAATATCGCCAATAATATCATCTTTTGTTAAGCCCGATGTGTCATTAGCCTGTAATTTGGTTTTTGTTGCATCCAACTTATTTTTTAACGCTTCCATCTGCGACTTTGGAATCTTGCCGGTGTTTATCGCTATTGCATGATACGCCCCAGCATCAATCTGGTTGGAAACTATATCAGTCCCGCCTCCCGGCCCTGGCTCGGTAAATACCATGTCAAAGGTTTCCTGATAGCCCATACCAATGGCTGTGCCTGTGGCTACGATTACTCCATCAATTCTAAGTTCCGGTTTCAGATTAATTAAATATGCAGGCAATGATGTCGGCAGTTCACTGGGCTGTATTGGTGTGCCGTCCGCATGCGGTTTCGGCAGATACGAATTGATTGTCGCTTCATCTTGTGCTGTTGCCGGACTGTAACTCAGGGTTATTTTCTTTCCGGCAATTTCAGGAAGTCTCTTGGTAATGTTAATAGGCGTACCCGTATCTTCGTCGTAAATGTCCTTTGTTAC
>JALOBU010000054.1 GCA_023228145.1 Bacteroidales bacterium
CGTCATCCAATAATACATTTATTGGCTCTTGTGCAGGGTTAAATAATGCAACAGGCACTGGTAATACTTTTGTGGGTTATGCAGCTGGTTTTTATAATACTACCGGCAAAAGCAACTCCGCCTTGGGAGATAGTGCGTTGGCATTAAACACCACGGGGATTTATAATACGGCCTCAGGATTATGCGCTCTTTTTTCAAATACTACGGGAAGTTATAATACCGCCACAGGAACCGGCGCTCTTTTTTCAAATACAACAGCTAATTCAAATACTGCTTTCGGGTTGCAAACTTTGTACACTAACACAACAGGATACCAAAATACAGCTCAAGGGAATCAATCACTTTATTCAAATACAACAGGATATAAAAATACATCTAATGGGAATCAGGCTCTTTTTTCAAATACAAGCGGAATTGGGAACACCGCTGTTGGATATCAGGCTCTATACAGTAATTCCACGGGGGGCTTTTACGCAAATACAGGAGCTAATGTGGCGGTAGGCTATGACGCCCTATATTACAATACCAGTGGTAACAGAAACACGGCTATTGGTGAATTCGCCTTATATGATAATACTGTAGGATATTCGAATACTGCAATTGGCTCTTGGGCTGATGTTAATTTTTCTAATTTATCAAATGCTACAGCAATTGGTTATGGGGCAGTTGTAACAGCTTCAAACCATGTCATGGTTGGTAATTATGCAGTAACTGAAATTGGAGGATTTGCAGCTTGGACTGATTATTCTGATGGACGTTTTAAATTCAATGTACATGAAAATGTTAAGGGCTTAGAATTTATTAATAAACTACGCCCAGTTACTTACCAATTGAATACACATCAGCTTGACAATTTTATTATTCAAAATATGCCTGATAGTATTAAGGCAATTCATCAGTCAGGTATGAGTTTTGCGCCATCAACGGCTATTATTCATTCAGGTTTTATTGCACAGGAAGTTGATTCGGTAGCACATGTTTGTGGCTTTACTTCATCCATAGTTCATACACCTGACAATAACGCTGACCCTTATGGATTGTCTTATGCAGAGATGGTTGTGCCGCTTGTAAAAGCTGTTCAGGAACTTAGCCATACAATAGATAGTTTGAAGGTTCATCAGAAAACAACAGATAGTTTATTAGTAGTTTTGCAAAATTGTTGTTTGCATGGGGCAATAAATAAATCCATGCAAAATAATGATAACGAAGAGGAAAATTCAACAAGCATTTATAATGTAGAACTTGCCAATAGTGCAGTTCTTTATCAAAATGCGCCCAATCCTTTTAACGATGGCACTTCAATAAAATATTTCGTACCAGATAATACAGATGCTCAAATTGTTTTTTATGATGAATTTGGCAGTCAATTAAAATTATTTAAAATAACAGAAAAAGGAATGGGGCAGTTAAATGTTTCTGCTTCAAATCTTGTAGCAGGTATGTACACTTATTCACTTGTTATTAACGATAAAGTGATTGATACAAAAAAAATGATTAAGGAATAATTGCAAAAAAATGCAAAAAGCTCATTATTGAATGGGCTTTTTGTTCTCTGTAGAAAAAATATTATTTTTGATTAATACAAATTAAAATGAAAAATATTGTACTTGTTGTTATGTTTATATTTAGTTTGAATGCAAGCGCACAAATAACTTTAGAACATACTTATGATACTGCCTCTACTTATGATTTGAATCAACTAATGATAATAAAATTTGAAGTATCGGGTGAACGTTATGTGAAAATTAACATTGTAAATAAATCAATAGATTTGTATAACATGAACCATTCTTTTTTGAAATCAATTTCTTATGCTGGTTTCCCACAAAATGCTAATAATATTCCAATAATCCTTTATTCATCTGAGAGTTTATTTGATAATGATAATGAAATAGAGTTTATGTACGTTTATACTACAGGAACCGTTTCTGTGCCCCATACACGAATATATAAGGAGGATGGCACTTTAATTTTTCAAGCAGATAGCATGGGTCCCCTGGTAAAAGTAAATACTCCACAATCGCAATATCCTATTTATAATACCTCTTACGGCACAAAAATGATTTTAAGTTGTACCAATGGACAGGCAAAAGTATTTAGTTTGCCCGGCACATTAACCACTGATATTGCCGAAGCAAACGGGCAGCTGATGCAGGCACAAAGCGGGCAGTTAAGCAAATTGTACCCCAACCCAAGCAATGGCGCTGTTACGCTGCAATACGAATTGCCTAATGGAGAAACGGAGGGTGAGCTTATTTTGTATAATATGCAGGGTATGGAAGTGAAGCGTTACAAAATTGATAATACTTTTAGTGATATATTGCTCGATAACACACAGCTTCCGGCAGGCACATATTTTTACCAGTTGCAAACAAGCAAAGGCGCGGTGGGTACCAAGAAAATGGTTATTATAAAATAAGGAACCCTGTACGCTGGCGAACGAGGTAGATTAGAACACAAAGAGGTTGGGAGGTTAGAAGTTAGCCGCGGCGGAGAAGTTAAAAATATAAAGTGGAAGGAAAGGCTTTGGGGACTTGAAAGGGTGCCGGGAGTTTTTTTTTGAGGTTGGAAGGTGAAAGTCTGAAGCCTGCCACCGGCTGTGAAGGAAGAAATCATATCACACAGCAGAGGGCGATCTCGAATGAGGAATTCTTTATAAAAAGATAATGGGTGTTACTGCACATCTGAATCCATATAAAATAAAGCGCTTTTAAAATAATTTTGACAAAAAATGAAAAGAATAGTAATTTATTTTGATTTAACAAAAAAATTTCTTAATTTTAGTGAATTATATTTTTAAGGTAAGAAACTCCTTAAGAGAAATTTT
>JALOBU010000055.1 GCA_023228145.1 Bacteroidales bacterium
TTGATCCTGCAGGTACTACCGAAATATTTCCGGAGCCTGAAGCCGTAGAGCCGCTTGTTGTGTGTGTTCCTGAGGTAATGGTTACATTTTCAGTATCACTGTCGAATGTAAGTATGAAGTTTGAATTTGTTACGGTATATTCATTTCCATTAACCGTGCCGTTAAAGGTAAAGTTGTGGACTTCTGCGCCCCCGCCAATCTGGCTGGTAGTAACGGCAGCAGAAAAATTAGTTTCATTTATAGTAATTACCGCTGTTGCAATAACCGTAAATGTCCCGCCTAAGTCAACATTCACATTAAGATTCCAGGTGGAACCTGCATTGTTATTATTGGTATCATCACTGCTGTCATTATCTTTTTTCTTGCATGATGAAATAATAAATATTGCTGCAAAAGCAATAGCAAACAAACATAAAAATGATTTTTTCATAGACATTTTTTAAATTGTTTAACACTATAATGATTTAAAAATGTGTTTTAGTATTTAACAACAAATTCACTTCTTCTGTTAAGTTGGTATTGTTCTTCCGTACAATTTGATTTTCCCAATTTTTTACAGTCGCATTCCATGGCCATTTTAGAAATACCTTTACCTTTTCCAACAATACGCCCCGGGCTGATACCTTTATCAATAAGATATTGTCCCGTAGATTGAGCACGTTTGCCAGAAAGGTCTTTGTTATAAATTTCAGAGCCGCGGCAATCAGTGTAGGAATATAATTCAATATACAAGGAAGGGTTTTCATGCATTAATTCTGCAAGATTATCAAGTTTCACAGCAGCATCAGGCCTGATATCATATTTGTCGTAATCAAAATAAATGGGTTCAATTTCCTGAATTTTATCGAGGTTCTGTGTAATTGTAACAGTGCCTTTTTCAGTAATATTAAAAGTGAATGTGTTTTTTGAATTGTAATATCCATATTTGCTGTATTTTATATCATAATTGATAATATTTCCAACTTTTTTATTTTTCATCAGGTCTTCGTAAGCACCTGTATTGGAGGTGAAGAATTTATATTTTTCCCCATCTCCTTTATCTGTAAGTTCAATGGCAACATTGCTGAGGGGTTCATTTGTTTTAGAGTCTTTCACTTCAATCCTCAGTTTTAACCCGGGATCTTTATCCAGGCCGAGGTCTGTTTTAATTTCATCTGTTTTGACTTCGGTAACTGTACTGACATTTTTTTCTGTAGCAAAGTATTCATTTTTTTCTCCTTTTATTGTATATTCAAGGTTAGGTTGTGCCAGGAATACAAAGTTTCCGTTTTCATTAACAACCACCTCTTCGAGTACGGTATTGTCGGGGTTAAAGAGTTTAACCGTAGTGCCCGGGACTATTTCTCCGCTTTCTTTATCTGTAGTAACGCCTGTGATGAGTATATCCATTTTGTCAATGGCGTTGAAAGTAAATCCGTAAATGTCGTCATTAAAATTCAGGGATTTTCTGTTGGATGTGAAATATCCTTTCGTGTTGTCATCATTGAATACGATGCCGAAATCATCTCCGGGGCTGTTTATGGGATACCCTATGTTTCGTGCGTTTCCTCCCGGAATACCTGTTTCGTCGAGTGCCACTTTATAAACATCCATGCCACCCATACCCTCCAGGCCGTTTGAAGAGAAATACAATATTCTGTTTTTAATAAAGGGGAAAGTTTCATCCCCTTCGGTATTTATTGCTTTAAGGTTTTTTGGCAGAGACCATGATTCTCCTTCTCTAGAACAGTAATACAGGTCATATCCGCCGTTGCCTCCCGGCATGTCGCTTGAAAAATACAGGCGTTTTCCGTCATCGGTGATAGCCGGATGCATGCAATTGTATTCCTTATTGTTATATATAAAATCCCGTAGGTATTGATAGGATGTTCCTTTTTTATTAAGGTTTGCGGCATAAATATGTAGTTTCACTTGCCCGTCTTCAGCTCTTACAGGACGTGTGTCCACAATGTTGTTTCTGGTTAGGTATATTACTCTTTCCTGTCGGCTGAAACTACAGGGGCCTGAATTAAAGCGGTTGTCAATAGCATGCTTCAATGGGCGGACGCATGAAAATTTTCCATTCTTTTTTTGCTTGGTATGGAATAACTTAAAATAGCTGTAGTTTGTCCATGTATTGATATGATTCTCTGCATAAGCACGTTTACGTGAAGAAGCAAATACAATTTTGTTTTCAAGTATTCTTGGAGAAAAATCATTCTGTTTTGAATTGAATGAAACTACCTGAATTTTGTAGTCCGCACTGTCCTTATAAAATCTTTCAAAATAATCGATAGATTTTACAAATGTTTTACCTCTTTTATCAACATTGTATTCTTCCATATATTTTTTAGCATCAGCGTTTTTGTCTATTGACATCAGTGCCTGAGCATAATGATATTTGTGTATTGACTCAGCATATCCTTTTTCAATTATTTTTCCGTAATACTTCGCTGCATTATCCACATCATTGACCCTGCGGTAACAGTCAGCCAGTTTTATCAAAACTTCTTTATTGTTGCTGTCTTTACGCAGGCATTTTTTATATTTAGGAATGGCTTCAGCAAAAGATTGATATTCATACAACAGGTTGGCTCTTTCAATGCGGCCTTTTTGTGCCTGTGTGCTGCATGTAAATACTATCATGCTTGCGAAGAGAATGATTATGTATTTGGTAGGTTTCATAGCTTAAAAATTATATACTGATGAATATTATTTAAAAATATCTTGGATTTGCTATTTT
>JALOBU010000056.1 GCA_023228145.1 Bacteroidales bacterium
CGTCATCCAATAATACATTTATTGGCTCTTGTGCAGGGTTAAATAATGCAACAGGCACTGGTAATACTTTTGTGGGTTATGCAGCTGGTTTTTATAATACTACCGGCAAAAGCAACTCCGCCTTGGGCGATAGTGCGTTGGCATTAAACACCACGGGGATTTATAATACGGCCTCAGGATTATGCGCTCTTTTTTCAAATACTACGGGTAGTTATAATACCGCCACAGGAACCGGCGCTCTTTTTTCAAATACAACAGCTAATTCAAATACTGCTTTTGGGTTACAATCTCTGTACAATAATACAACAGGATACCAAAACACAGCTCAAGGGAATCAGTCACTTTATTCAAATACAACAGGATATAAAAATACAGCTAATGGGAATCAGGCTCTTTATAACAATACTACGGCAAATGGTAATACCGCTTTAGGATTTCAGGCTCTTTACAGCAATACAACCGGCGGCACTGGCGCATCTACAGGGGCAAATGTTGCTGTGGGGTATAAAGCGCTTTATGGCAACACTGAGGGAATCAGTAACTGCGCTACAGGCGAACGCACCCTTTTAGCAAATACCACCGGAAACTATAATACAGCTTTTGGAAGCAATGCGGGTACTGCTAATGCTACCTGCAACTATAGTACATTTATAGGATACGGAGCCGACGCCAACGGCAATTACACCAATGCCACAGCTATTGGAAATGGAGCACTTGCTCTTGGAAATAATACTATATATCTTGGTAATGGAACTATCACTGCAGTCGTTTCAGCTGTGGGATCTTGGTCAGATGGTCGTTTTAAATTTAATATAAATGATAGCGTAAAAGGCTTGGATTTTATTAATAAGCTACGCCCGGTTACTTACCAGATGAATACGAAAGCGCTTGATGATTTTATAATACAAAACATGCCCGACAGTGTTAAAACCATGCACCAAATAGGTATGGACTTTGTTCCGTCAACGGACATTATTCACTCAGGTTTTATTGCTCAGCAAGTTGATTCGGCAGCCCAGGCATGTGGCTTTATTTCTTCCATAGTGCATACACCAGCCAATGGTATGGATGTTTACACTTTGAATTATGCGGAAATTGTTGTTCCTCTTGTAAAAGCAGTACAGGAATTAAGTAATAAAGTTGATAGTTTAATTGCTTTAACAAATGTGCCAGGAGGAGTAAAATCAATGAATAATACTGGAAATAATGACTCGGAAAATAATATGCAAAATATAAAACTAAGCTTACCAGAGGCGGCAATTTTAGGTAATGCGCAACCAAATCCAAATAATGGAGGTACACAGATATCATATTTTTTGCCGAATGATATAAGTGATGGAAAAATTGTTTTTTTCGATATTTTGGGAAAAGTTATAAAGGAAATAATTATCCAGTCTGGTTATGGATTACTTAATATTGATATGCAAGATTTACCAAATGGTATTTATAATTATAGTTTAATTGTCAATGGAAATATTATTGACAGTAAAAAAATTATAAGAAGTAAATAATTAATTGGTATTAATAGAATACTCATTCTAAATATTATTGATGAGTATTCTTTTTTTTATGTAAATTGTAATTTTATGAATATTTTCAGTAAATATTAATATGAAAAAAGTAATATTTTTAGCATTAATAACATTTGCTTTAAAAAGTGAAGCGCAAATAACATTAGAACATGTGTATGATAGTGCATCTACACAAAATATATATTTCCCTGAAATTAATCAGTTAATGATTATAAAATTTGAAGTATCTGGAGAGCGATATGTAAGAATAAATAGAATATCCCGTACAATATGTATTTACAATCTTAATCATTCTTTACTAAGAACAATTGATTGCACTTTTTTACCATCTAATATTAACGGAACTATGGGAGATGTACTCTATTTATCTGAAAATTTATTTGATACTGATACCCAAATAGAATTTATGTATATTTATACTTTTGGTTCTCCTTATAATAAGGGTGCCACAAAAATTGTTAAAGAAAATGGAGTAGTTATTTTTGCAGATACCGGTGCGGCAGCAGTACATCCAAATTGGGCAATGCAACAATGGCCAATTTATAATACTTCACAAGGAACAAAAATGATTTTAAGCTATACAAATATGCAGGCAAAAGTATTTAGCTTATCAGGCACATTAACCACGGATATTGCCGAAGCAAATGGCCTGCTAATGCAGCAAAACGGGCAATTAAGCAATCTGTATCCCAACCCAAGCAATGGCGCTATTACGCTGCAATACGAATTGCCTAATGGAGAAACGGAGGGTGAGCTTATTTTGTATAATATGCAGGGCATGGAAATGAAGCGTTACAAAATAGACAATACTTTTAATGATATACTGTTAGATAATACTCAGCTTCCGGCAGGCACATATTTTTATCAACTTCAAACAAGCAAAGGCGCGGTGGGTACCAAGAAAATGGTTATTATAAAATAAAGAACCCTGTACGCTGGCGAACGAGGTAGATTAGAACACAAAGAGGTTGGGAGGTTAGAAGTTAGAAGTCAGCCGCGGCGGAGAAGTTAAAAATATAAAGTGGAAGGAAAGGCTTTGGGGACTTGAAAGGGTGCCGGGAGTTTTTTTTTGAGGTTGGAAGGTGAAAGTCTGAAGCCTGCCACCGGCTGTGA